>JAZUCR010000411.1:0-4167 GCA_045639225.1 Victivallales bacterium | reverse complement strand
CTGTCTTGCGCGTCCTCCGTATTCTCCGTTCTCTCCGTATTCTCCGTTTCTGTTCGCGAACAGATCTTTTCGCCCACCCAACGCCAGTGACGTCATACTGTCAAATATTCACAGGAATATGCTTATATGCATTCCCCGCTTGATTTTAACATGAAAACAGCTATATTATATTTTATTCCTGAATTCGGAACCATTTGAGAAAGGTATAGAAATGTCATCGGAACTCTCTTTCGTGCTGATCACTCCGTATTCTCTGATGAAATCCCGTACGGGCGGAATTCTGGCGAGACTGCTTTCCCGGACCGATCTCGATCTGGTCGGTGCCCAGATGCTTACCCCTTCTCTTGACCTGGTCCGGATCTATGCCGATTCGATCAAGGAATATGTCGGACGCCGCGATGAGTTTGCCGCGAGGCTGTTCAGCGATTACATGCTGGACAACTTCTCTCCGCTGCTGACCGGCGAGCGTGAACGGGTGCTGATGCTGCTTTTTCGAGGAGAGAACGCCTGCGAAAAACTCTCCGCCGTGGTCGGTCCGATCCCGCATGCCAAGAATCGCCGGACTCCGGTTTACGGTGAGACGATCCGTGACACTTATGCCGATTTGGTTTTCAATCGCGATGGTTCATTGAATTATTTCGAGCCGGCAGTGTTCACCCCGCCGGAAAAAGATGCTTGCGAAGCCCGTCTTGGCGTGCTGGCGGAGTTCGCCGAATCATGTCCCAATATTGTGGAAAATGCCGCCGATTTGAACCGTGATCAGAATACGGAACGCACGCTCGTGATTATCAAACCGGAAAACTGGCGCTGTCCCAGTACCCGTCCCGGAAATGTCATTGATCTGTTGAGTAAAACCGGTCTGCATATCGTCGGCTGCAAAATCTGCCAGATGTCGGTTTCCGAGGCTCTGGAATTCTACGGTCCCGTGAAAGAACAGCTGCGTAAAAAACTGGCTCCCGGGTTTGCCGCCCGCGCATTGGAACAACTTTCCGAAGAGTTCAATGTCAAGTTCGGCAGTGATGTTTTGAATGCCCTGACCGGTTCCGTCGGTTGTGCCTGTGCCGATGATCAGTTCAGCCGGATCATCGAATTCATGTCCGGCCGTCGTCCCGAAGATTGTCCCGAAAACGAACTCGACCGGCCCGGACTAGCCAAGTGCATGGCGCTGGTCTATGAAGGTCATGATGCGGTCAAAAAGATCCGCGACGTGCTTGGTCCCACCGATCCGAGCCAAGCTCCGGGCGGTACCATCCGCCGCGATTTCGGTCACGATGTCATGGCGAATGCCGTCCATGCGTCCGATTCTTCCGAAAGCTTTCTGCGGGAAACCCGGATCGTCAAGATCGACCGCAATCCGATGGCCTCCATCATCCGCGAATATCTTGCATCGAAAAAACAGTGAAACCTGTCTTTATTTCGCAGGTTTGAGTTTTTCCAGAATTTCTTCGACCTCTTCGGCGCCTTCTTTATAAAGCAGACATTCTTCCGGGTCGAGTTCCTGCAGCAGCCTCAGGAATTCGCCGGCGTGGATACGTTCCTCATCGGCAATGTCGACCAGGACTGTTCTGGTCCGCTGACAGTCGGTGCATTCCGCTAACTGTGTGTAAAGTCCTACTGCTTCATATTCGGCTGCGATCATGAATCGGATCGCCCGGACCAGTTCGTCCTGATTGAGTTTCTGTCCCGCTTTCGCAGACGGCAATACGGTGCTGAATTCCGGCATAATAATCCCCCCTTGCTGGTTTATGGATGTTTTTTCATCCGTTTTCTATGACAACGGAAACGGCTGCTGTGTTCCATAGCAGTTTCTTTTTTCGCGTTTGTTTTTTGATGAGAGTGAATATTCATTCCGGTTCGCCTGCCGCTGTTCAATACATGAAAGAAGGTGTTCTTCTGGCAAAGCCGGATCAAGTTGCAGCCATCTGTTATGTCTCTTCGATATGTCTCGTAAGTCCATTTCCGAAGCCGATAGTTTTTCCAAAATAAACTGTACTGGTACGGTTGTCCGTACCAGTACAGTTTTTCTCCCGATTAAAATGATTTTCAAGCTCGTTTTTGCGGGTTTACTACTGGTACGTACCAGTAATAAAATTTGGAGTTCGGAGGTCTGCAGGGGGGAAGTCGGACCCGTCAGTTCGTGGAAAGCCGGAGATCTCGTGTCCGGTGTCGGGTGTTTGTCTGCTCTGTTACGAGGAGGACCATGCTCGCCCGATTCTCTCAGCCGAGAAACGGGAGATGGTCCAGATGATCATGCTTCCATTCATCCGGATCATAGAACGCTTTTTTCAGATACAGTCCGTCCGGCGGCGCCACGGTCAAATCATCGGGCGGGATCTCCGGGTGAGCCAGATGTTCCGCCAGTTCATCCGCGGTGTGTTTTCCCTTCGCAGTTTCATACAGAAAACCGGTCAGCCGACGCACCATTTTATATAGAAATCCGTTTCCCGAAAAATAGAAAACCGAAAGACTGCCGAATTCGATCAGTTCCGCGCGGTAAAGGGTCCGGACCGTGTCGGTGTCCGAATGTTTTCCTGTGAAATAGCGGAAATCATGAGTTCCGGGCAACAGTTCAAGTGCCCGCCGGACTTCTTCGGTGATCGGGGTATCGACCCAGTTCCAGCACAGTCCGGGCAGAAAAAGGTTCGGTTCGCCGGGCGAGACTGCGTAGACATAGGCTTTCCCGAGCGCCGCCCTGTTCGCATTGAAATCATCGGGGGCAGGGGCGATTTCGAGCAGACGGATATCGTGCGGCAGCCGCTGTTTCAGCAGAAGCCTGATTTGTGGTCCCGGATATTCGTTTTCCGCACGGAAAGACAGCGTCATATCCAGCGCATGGACCCCGGCATCGGTCCGTCCGCAGGTCGTGACCGTCAGATCCGGTTCGCGGAAAACCGACCGCAGAACTTCTTCCACGCTCTGCTGAACGGTCGGGAGTCCGGGCTGACGCTGCCAGCCGGCATAATGTGTCCCGTTGAAAGCAATCCGCATGCGGTAAACGCTCATATCATTTCTCCGTTTTCCGCTTGAGACTGCCGCGGTGCGGCGGCGCTTCGAGCGGATTTTCCGGCCAGTCATGCTTGGGATAACGGCCCCGCATGTCTTTACGGACAAGGAAATAGGAATCCGCCCAGAATCCGGCGAGATCGGAGGTGATCTGGACTGTGCGCATGGCCGGCGAAAGCAGGTTCATGACCAGCGGCACGCGTCCTCCCGCCAGCATAGGGGTCCGGGTCATGCCGAAGACTTCCTGCAGCCGGACCGGCAGCAGCGGCGGATCGTGTGAATAGTCGATTCTGATCTTCGAGCCGCTCGGCACTTCGAGCCGCTCGGGTGCGAGCTGATCGAGCTGCCTCAGCCGATCCGGACCAACCAGATTCCGGAATGCCGCCGCCAGTGTGTCGCCCCGCAGCGATTCGAGCGTGGTATGTTTGGCAGTCAGGAATGGCGCCAGCCATTCTTCAAGCGTCGCACTCAGTTTTTCAGGACTGTAATCCGGCCATTCTTCGCCGAGCGTGCGATGCAGAAATTCGAGCCGTTTCAGACAGGAGAGCTCATGTTCCGACCAGGGCAGGGGCTGTTTGCGGATGCCTTCCAGAAAAGCCCGGCTCCGGAGTTCCGGATCCAGAAGGGCTGTATCGGACGGGAGCTGTCTGCGTTCGAACACGAGCGAGCCGATCCGCTGTTCCTGCCACACGGACAGCATGCCGTCATTCCATTGCGGGACCACCCGGTTCTCGATCCGTCCGGGAAAAAATTTTTTCAACTCGTCGATCGTGATTTCCGCCGCCAGATAGATGGTCGGCATCGGGCCCGTCCCTTCGGCTGTCGGCACGCAGAGCAGACTGTGCCGCTTCATGTCGTCATCAGGCCGGATCCGGGCGACCACGCCGTTCGAAAGAATATACTCCGAGGAATTCCCTTTGCGCCGTCCGGCAATCCGGTCCGGATAGGCCTGCGCGGTCAGTATCCCCGTGTATTGCAGTTCCTCCCGATTGAAATCCCGCGAAGTCAACTGGCGGTAAGCTGCTTTGATTCGCTGAAGAGTGCCGCGGTCCGCCTGCCGCTCCGATTTTTCCCCGTCCGGCAGCAGAAAAGCCAGCCGTTCGTTGAGATCGGAATCAGGCGTGCTGCGCAGAAAATCCCGTTCGGACAGCACGGCGGCAACGG
>JAZUCR010000410.1:0-7238 GCA_045639225.1 Victivallales bacterium | reverse complement strand
GGAAATGCCGATTTTCAGTTTTTTCGCCGCCGAGTCGGAACATCCGCACAGGAGCAGCAGCACGGGAATCAGGACAATAAACAATTTCTTCATGAAAACACCTCTATCATCATAAAAAAACCCGGCCGGAACCGGGTCTGAAAAAAAACAGGACCTTCTTATTCCTCGGACTCGTAATCTTCGTTGGGACGATACCCTTTTTTCCGAGGGGAACTCTTGATGAAAGGCCGTCTCGGACGGTCGGAATCCCGGTTGTCGCGTCCGCCGTACTGATTGTTTTTCCGGAAGGTCCGGCGCCGCTGGGGACGGTCATTGCCAAATTCATGAGAAGCGGGCGTATAGTCGGCGCCGTCATCGGCATCGTTGTCGAAATTATCGGCAGGATCGGCCGGAGCAGGCGGATTGTAATCACGGGGTGCCGGACGGCCGCTGAAGCCCGGACGCGGAGAGCTGCCGAAATCGCGGCGCGGAGGACGGTCGGAACCCGGACGGGGAGAACTGCCGAAATCACGGCGCGGAGGACGGTCGGAGCTGAAGGAGCCTTCCCGGCGCGGAGGACGGTCGGAACCCGGACGGCCGCTGAAATCGCGGCGCGGAGGACGGTCGGACGGAGATTTTTCACGCGATTCATTCACCCGGAGACTGCGGCCGGCATGTTCCTTGCCGTCCAATGCCTGAATCGCCTGTGCTGCGGCGGCGTCCTCCATCTGGACAAAACCGTATCCCAGCGGCCGGCCGGTGTCCCGGTCGGTTTTGATCTTGGCACTGTAAACCGTGCCGAAGGGCTCGAACAGCGCCTTCAGTTCCGCGTCTGTGGTTGCATACGGCAGATTGCCGACATACACACTTTTCATAATCCGGATTCCTTTTTTCGTGCCCGTCCGTGCCGCTCCTGTTTTTTTGACTTCCGGCGGGCGTTAATTCTTTCTGTTACACATCCGTCACGTTCCTCGCCCTTCGAACCGGTTCCGGAAATGATGATTTTTTCCCGGAATCCCGTGCATAAGTGCAGAAAACGGCACTAACTTACTGCGGGAAAGTTGAGATTGCAACAGAAAATTTTAAAAAAATGAAAAAAAATAACGGTTTTTCGTTAAAAAAAATGAAAATCCTCGGTTTTTATTGAAAAAATCACTGAAAATCAAGCAATTCAGCATATATCGAATCACATCAGTGAAATGCAAACTTGCCTCCTTGCGACCGCCTCCGCAGGAAACTTCAACGTCTTATTTCTTCTTCCGTTTCCGATTCCAGCCCGCCAGCGCTTTCAGGCTCGCATCATCGAAGATCTTCAGTTCCTTGCGGTATTCGAGCGGCGTCTTCCGGAAATATTTTTTGAATTCCGCAATAAAAAAACTGGTGTGCTTGTAGCCGCATTCTTCGGCAATGTTCTTGATCGAAAGCGTATTGCTCCGCAGCAGCTGCGCCGCATATTTCATCCGTGCTGAAATCAGGTATTGGAACGGAGAACAGTTCAGCTGACGGTTGAACATCCGGTTGAGCGAGCGTTTCCCGACCTTGAAATGTTCCGCCATCCGTTCCAGCGTGAGGTCAGGCTGAAACACATCCAGCTGTTTGAGCTGGTCGTCGAACGAGGTGTACACGCTCGCCGAACCGCATTGCGAGATGATTTCCGTAAACAGCGCAAAGATCGTATTCGTCAGGAAACGTTCCAGTTTTCCGCTGTCATCCGGGGAAATGACAGCTTGCCGGATCCGGTCGAAATACGCTTCCACGGCAGCCGGATCGCTGCACCGGATCACTTCCCGTCCGTTCAGATCCGAACGGTTGCACAGGATCGAGATCAGCGGCGAATTGTTCAGCATGAGCTCTTTCTTTTTCACCGGCACATTGCCGGGATTCGCCCGGGAATATTCACCCCCGGGGTGCAGAATCAGCAGATCGCCCGGAGTCAGCCGGTAACGGTTTTCGCCTCGGGTGACCAGAAATTCACCCTCGCAGACATACTCCAACGCCCAGTAGACCATCGGGCTGGGTTTGCGGCCGTATCCCGGAGCCAGCACCGATTCCCCGCTGGCATACAGCGTGATCATCGCCGAATTATAATACGGCATCCGGTCCGTATTGATCCAGGTCACGTCCTCGCTGTATTTCTGTTTCCGTTTCCGGCAGATGAATTTCAGTTTTTCCGCCATGGCCATATCCTTTTATTTTTTGGCAATTTACTGATATATAAAATACTTGTTTTTTCCCGGATTGCAAATATATTATCCGTAAAATTCCGAAAAACATCGAAAAATTTCAATCAAAGAAAGGAAAGAAACTATGCAGAAACGCAAAACATTTTTCAACCTCTCCTCTCTCATATCTCCTCTCTCCTATCTGAAGCGTAAAACGCACCGTTTTACGCTGATAGAACTCCTGGTGGTGATCGCGATCATCGCGATCCTCGCGGGCATGCTGCTGCCGGCGCTCAATTCAGCCAAGAAAAAAGCCCAGGATTCCTCCTGTCGCGCCAATTTGAAACAGCAGCATCTCGGATTCGCCTTCTATTGTGAAGATTATCAGTCCTGGTGTCCGACTGCACAGTTTCCCATGGCAGGCCGGACCAATTCGATGCCTTTTTACGGTCTGTATCAGGTCCTCAAATATATCAACAACGGAAAAATCTTTTCCTGTCCGACCAATAAAGCGCAGGTCAATGGCAGCTATCCGGACAACGGCGCAGCACGCTATTATACAACCTACGGACTGGCAGTAGGAACATTCGGAACGTATCAGTCCAATGCGATCAAATATACCGCGGTTGCCAGGGAAAAGGGATCGTCCGATACGGTCGTCTACGGCGATACCGCCAACATCAACGCGGGAGATCAGATCGTTTCATCATTCCCCGGTTCCGCGAGCCGGCCGGGGGATAACATCGGCAATAATTCCAATTCTGCCGTTCTGAGCTTCACCGGACCCACGGATTATTCACCATACGGGGTTTACCTGCTTCATCCGGGAGCCACCGGCAATACTGTGACCTTCAGCGGACGCGTGACCGGATTCCGGACCCGAGACAAACAATTGCGGTATTGCACCGAATTCAAGCCGAACCGGAACTCCGACGACACCACCGGGACCTTCCGCTTCACGAATTGACCCGTTTTTCAATAAAGGAAACCGAAATGAAATTGATCGCAGAAATTTTGTCCGTGCTGATGCTGGCAGGCACACTTTCAGCCGCAGAAGCGAATTTGACCATCGATCCGGAACGGAGCGTCATCGTTTCAGAATCCGGGCAGAATGCAGCCGCCGCGGAACTGAAAACCCATCTCGATCTGATCACCGGAAAATCGATCCCCGTGGTCAAACCGGATCAGATCAAATCCGGCAGTTATGTTTTTTATGTCGGCCGTGCGCCCGCCGGTCCGGAGGGGAAATACCAGCCGGAGGAAGCCCGCTGGCAGGTTACACCGCAAGCGGCATATTTCTACGGGGACAAGAACAACGGGACGCTGCATGCCGTTTATGATTTTCTGGAAAACGAACTGGGGGTCCGCTGGCCGGCTCCGGAAGATATTGCATTCAGCCCGCGAGGAAAACTTGAAATCCGGAATCGGCAGGGTTGCTGGATCCCGACCCTGAACATCCGTCAGATCCGGGGCTACAAAGACCAGGCGGTGAACCAATGGCACCGCCGCCTCCGTTACGGCAATCATGATGCGCCCCGTTACGGACATGCTTTCACGAAATACTGGAACCGTTTCAGCAAGACGCATCCAGAATTTTTCGCCATGCGGAAAGACGGGGTCCGTGCCCCGGTCGGCGCCAAGGTCAATTCCGCCAATGCGGCTGCGTTCCGAGGGAAACAGTCCGAAGCGATCGCCATGTGCGTCTCCAGTGAGGGATTGATCCGGCAGGTCATTGCCGACTGGAAAAAAGCCGGCTGTCCGCTGTATATCAATCTGTGCGAAAACGATGCCGACGGCAAAGATTCCTGCCACTGTCCGAAATGCACGGCGCTTGATGTGGTTCCGGAAAAGAGAAACAACCAATGGCAGAACTGGTATGCGGACCGCTATATCCATTTTGCCAACCGGGTGCTGGCGGAAGCGAAAAAAATCCGTCCGGACGTAAAAGCATCGATGTATGCCTATGATGCCACGGAACAGGCTCCGGCCAGGGAAAAGCCGGCAGCCGACATCGTGATCGGGATCGTGCCGACCGACTTCTCCATGGCAGGAATCGAAGCGTATGTCGGTTCCTGGAAAAAAGCCGGATTGAACCATTTCTTCTACCGTCCGAACCGGCATGTCTATTACAGTCTGCCTTACCTCCCGGTCGGCTGGGAAAAACATTTCTTCGAGATCTGGAAATATCTCTACCGGTCCGGCGCGATCGGTTTCGACTACGATGCCGGTTCGCCCGGGACCTTCCAGTGCTTCAGCGATTATGTGGTCATGAAAGCCATGCAGGATCCGTCGAAACCGTTCGAACATTGGGAAAAACATTTCATGCAGTCATTCGGGAAAGCAGCCGATGACCTGGAAAACTATTACCGTTACTGGCGGGAACAGGTCTGGGAAAAGCGCATTGCTCCGCATCAGGCTGAAATTGCCGAACAGGGAAAAGTGTTCAACTTCTCCCGCGGACTGATCTGGAACCTGGGAAAATATTACAAAGACAGCGATTTCGCCGAGACGGGAAAACATCTGGAAAAAGCCCTGTCGCGTCAGCTCACGCCGCAGGAACGCGCCCGGATCGAAAAACTGAAGTTCGCACATGAACATGCCCGGCTTTTCTTTCGTGCCGTCGCACACAAAACCGACCGGGATGCGCTGAACCTGCTGAATTTCCGCAGACAGCATAAAATCAACCCGCTGCCGTGGAATGAACAGTATTACGGCGATGTCTGCGGCATTAAACGGGTGATGAATTTCAAAGAATATAAACCGCCGTATCTGAAAACGCCGCTGTTCTGGCATTTCCGGCTCGATCCGAAAAACAAAGGCGTGACGGAAAAATGGTATGAAAACACTCCGGAGCAAGTCCGCAAATGGGGCGCTCTGATGTGCACCAATGCCCCGTGGGAAACCCCGCATAAACATTACAAACAGGTTTCCGCCGAGATCCGAAAAAAGACCACCCAATATGACGGCATCGCCTGGTATGGCACGCAAATCAGAATCCCGGCGAACTGGAAAGACCGGAAGGTCTTCCTCTATTTCGGCGCCGTCGATGAATCCTGCTGGGTATACCTCAACGGCAAGGAGATCGCTTCACGGATCTTCAAAAATCCCAATGACTGGTCCACACCGTTCGCGCTGGAGATCACTTCCGGCATCGACTGGAACCGGAAAGTTCAGAACGTCATCATCCGGGTGGAAGACACCTCCGGACAGGGCGGCATCTGGAAACCGGTCTGGCTGGTCTCGAAATAAGGCGGCATTTTCCACTCATCTAATAAGATCTATAGGTCCTATAAGACTTATTGGGCTTATAAGAAAACTGCGGCTTTTCCCTGCCGCCCGTCATGTTAAAAAATAACATTTTTTCGTAAAAAAAAGGCGGTCGGTCATTTCCTCTTTCTTGCGTAATCGACAAAAACAGGATATAGTTTACCAAAGAATCAAACTCCCGGAGTCCTGGAAAATGAAAAAAAACGATCTGAGTCCGCTTTATTCCGAAACCTTCACAGCCACGGTCAACGGTTTGCCCGGCGGGTGGTATGTGGAACAGAATACCGATATGCCGCAGGTGCCCGCCATTGCCTGCGGCGACCATTGCGTGGAACTGCTCTCCGCCGGCAACAAATTCCTGCCGGTCATTCCCGATACCGCCGATTGTCAGGTCGATTGCAAAGTCAAAATCAATTACGCCGCCGCGGAACAGTTCGGGTTCATGGTCTGTTTCCGCTACGACACCGCGGTCGGACGCGGACAATTCGTCCGTTTTCAGAATCCGAGCAAAACCGATGAACTGCAGGTGGAATACGGGACCACGGCATTGAATTATTTCACGCCGGAACAGACGCAGAAAATCAAGGTCGCCCGGACCAAATTCGAACAGGAAATCGAGTTCCGGCTGACCATCCGCGGCACTGCGTTGAAAGTCAAAATCTTCAACCATGAATTCAGCTTCAAGATCCGCAAAGGGACAGGAAAAATCGCCTTTGCGCGTGAACATTTCTGGGATGTGCTCAAAATCACGCAGCTGGAAATTGCCGGGGATGCGCCGAAAATCAGCGGCAAGCCCCGCAAGTTCACCATCCCCCTGCCCGATACGCCCACCTGGTATCCGATTTTCTGCGATGTCACGCTCACTGACTACGGCAATTGTCTCGACGCCGATCTCTCCTTCCACGGCGGCGTGGCGGAAACTGAGATCGGCGAAGGCAATTACCACGGCATCCGCGCCGATCTGCTGACCCGTCCCTACCTGAAGATCCTCACCGCAGACCGCACCGACAAACATGTTCTGTATGACAAGATGCTGGTGCTGGTGCCGCCCGGGATCGCGCCGAAATATCTTTACATGATTATTTACGAAAAACCGGACTGGCCGTTCAGGAGGAAAGTGCGTTTCATGAAGCCCGCCGGCGATTTCGATCTGGCGGTCGGGTTCGAGAATTACCACCACAATACCCTGCCCGATCTGGAAATGGACAATGCGGAAACGGTTTTCACGCCGAAAGGAAAACTGCTCTATTCGGGCAGCTCGGTCGAGGAGAAATCCGCCAGGCTGATCCGGTTCCGGTCCCAGCCGGACAAGGAGATCATCAAGAAGCTGCCGAAACGCGATCCGCGTTACGATATGGCAGTGAAATTCGCGCAGGAAAACCATTATTTCATGGAAAAGGAACCGGCAAAATTCAAAATCACGCTGACCGGCGCCGGGGAACTGCCCGCGATGTATGAAGTCATTCTGGAAGATGCTTTCCTGCGCGAAGTGCGTCAGCTGGATTTTACGATGAAAACGGAATCCGTCCGGATTGGCGTCCGCACCGTAAACCAGGTTGAATTGACTGTGGAAGAACTGGAAGACACGCCCTGCGGGGTCTGGCATCTGCGCGTGCGCAGCTATGATCCGAGCGTGGATGCGCTGGAAGATTACTGCACGTTCGAGGTCATGAGCAGGAAAGCGGGCAGTCCGCCTCCACCGCTGATCTCGGGTCTGCCGTTCCTGTATGATTCGCGCACGGAAACACGCGGCCTCATGACCGATGCCTTCGATCCGTGGAAAAACACCCAGATGAACAACGGTCATTACATCTCCTGCGCGAATTTCCT
>JAZUCR010000409.1:0-3978 GCA_045639225.1 Victivallales bacterium | reverse complement strand
AGGATCCCGGACAAGCCGGAGATCGGCCGGGAAGTATTCGAGGCATGGCAGACCCGGCGCGGGCTCTTGGTCAAATATCAAAAGGGAATGACCGGCGCAGTCATGGATTATGTGCTGGAGCCGCAGGTGCTCTCGTTTTACGATGGATTATGGTATGTGAAGGCGGTCATCGTTTCGTGCGACAGAGAAACCCAGCCGGAGCGGACGATCCGCACTCTCGCACTGAATCGGTTCAAGACCGCCGCGATCTATCCGGGGCGCTTCGAGTCGGATCCGCGGCTGATCGAGGAGGTCAACGAAGGGAAATTATTCAACTTCCCGACCATCGACGAGGTTGTGCTGCGCTTCACGGACTACGCGACCCCTTACGCGCGGGAGAATTACGATCCATCGCTGATCGAGGAGCAGAAGGATGGTTCGCTTCTGGTGACGATCTACGATGCCATCGACTTCAAGATCGTCAACCTCGTGCTGAATGAAGGCGGTGCGGTGCAGGTGGTAAGTCCGCCAGAACTGGCGGAGAAAGTTATTGAACAGGCAAAACGGGTAATAGAAAAGCAGGAGGGAAAGTAAATGAAAATCTTAGGGATTGACCCTGCATGGACACCTAAAAACCCATCGGGATTTGCATTGATTGAACAAATTGGCGACGAATGGATATGTAGGGATATTGCACCTTCATTCGACTCCTTTTGCTCCAGTAAAATGGTTTCAGAAAAATTTAAAGAGAAAATTTGTGGTAGTCCTTTTGATCTAGAGGATATTCTTGGCAAGTGTGGACAAGTTGATTGCATTGTGGTAGATATGCCGATTTCTCCCGAAGAATTTTTGGGAAGACGCGAAGCAGACGATGCCATAACAAAAGAATTTGGTAATGCATGGTGTGCTACGCATACACCAACTGCGGCGATATCGAAATTTGGTGTCGACTTTGTGTTAAAAGCAAAAGAATGTGGTTACATCTTTAATACAAATCTCATTGAAACATATCCACATCCTGCAATTTTATCACTTATTCCTGATTCAGAAAAGAGACTTCCTTACAAAGTGGAAAAACGCAACCGATACTGGCCGAAAGAGAAGCCGGAGGAGCGACGTAAAAAATTATATAAGAATTTACAAATATTACGTACAGCTTTGAGTGCTCACATTACTCTCCCGAAAGATTATAATCTGAGCATAGATGCTCCGTTTACATTGCTGAAGAGTTTTGAAGATACTTTAGATGCTTTGGTATGCGCTTGGGTAGGAATAAAATTCATGAACAAGCAGTGTCGGGCATTTGGAGATAAGCTTTCGGCTATTTGGATACCAAAGAAAGAATACTAAGTCACCTTTTGTCCACCCGCACCTCCTATATTATCCTATAACCACGAACTATAGGGAGGTGCGGCGATGGCGACTTATACCGAAAATTTTGATCTTGACTTCTTGCGGCAGATTTACGACATCCGTGCGGTGAATTCGCTTGCCGAATTCCTGCTTCCCGGACATTCTCTCTGCATCATCAATAATCCGGAATGGCGGGAGTTTCGGGAGCGGGAGCGTATTGACGGGCGGGTGCGGCTCATTACGGTCAGGGGACACAACAACCACGACGAACCGGATGAACTTCTGCTGGGGATCTGCGGTCCCGACGATCAGGGATACTATCGGAATAAACTGGATAAAAACCTGAAATCGCCTTTTCTTTTTGCCTCCTGGAAACACGGGGACCATGAATTCAGGCTGATTCAGGGACAGCAGACGACCGCATGCTTCTCCGACATCGAATCGGCACTCGCGGCATACCTTCCCGATGGTTTCATCCCGGAATGTTCCCTGGAAGAAAAGGTGTTGGATAACAAGGGCATTTTCGACCCCGACGGACTCGAAATTGGGGATGGCGGGATTGAATAAGAACAGCTCCAAGACGACTTTTGTCCGCCCACGTCCCTTATATTCCCTCATGGACATAAAATTGCCGGGAGAACATGACAATGCCGGAAAAAACTGCAATCCAAATGTTTTTTTAACTGGAGATAACCATGAACAGCATGATGAACAAAGAACAGTTGCGGAATGCCGGTTTCGTATTCAGCGAAGACGGAAAAACGCTGAAAGAGTGCCGCAACAAAATGATCGAATCCGCAGAGATTCCTGAAGGTGTCACTTCCATTGGCGATTGGGCTTTTGCGGATTGCGGTACTCTTTTCAGCATAAAACTCCCGGACAGTCTTACTTTCATAGGGGAAGGCGCATTTTTCTTTTGTGAAAGTTTGAGGGAAATCATTATCCCGGACAGTGTTGTTTTGATTGGTGCGCGGGCCTTCAGCATCTGCTTGCGGTTGAAAAAAGTCATCCTCCCCCGAGGCATCATCAGTATCGCGGAGGAATGCTTCGCCGCATGTTCAGATTTGGAAAATATAACGATTCCACAAGGTGTGACAACCATTGAGGATGAGGCCTTCCGGGAATGCCTGAATTTAAAGCGGATTATCTTGCCGGATAGCATCATCCATATCGGAACAGATTCTTTTGACGACTGTCCTTGTTTGCCGCATTTGCACATGAGGGCAAAACAAAATCAGAAAGGCTGACCGTTTATCCGGTCCCAAGAGAAACGACTGCCATTAGTCGGACATCTGTAGCCGGAGCGATAAAATAGACCGTCACGGCATCCCCCGGACTCCTTTTGTCCGCCCGCATGGGGTATCTTGTTGGTGTCACTCAGGACCGACAGACCACAGGCGAAAGGACAAAAGTGTGATCTCCTCCGGATTCGAGACCCTTGACCGCGTGATCGGCGGACTCAAGAAGGGCAAACTCTACGCTCTGGCGACGTTCAATTTCGATCATAGCACGGCGGAGTATTTTGCGCTCAACATGGTCGCCAATACCCAACGGCCCGCCTTTTTCTATTCCAAACTCATGGAGTCGGCGCGGATGACGGTTCCCGCGTTCGCCGGGATGCCTCTTTTTCATGTCGGAGACATGGACGATGACAATCGACCCGCGTCGCAATTCCCGCGCGAAGGATCGTTTTGGGGACGGGAGGCGGCGGGAAGCGCGGAAGAACTCTGCGACAGATTCGAGTCGCATCACCGCAACACGCCCTTTGAACTTGCCGTCTTCGCTATCGGGGACCGTGATGAAAACGACCGAACAACTGTCAGACTTGCCGCAAGTCGTGCCATATATGGGACGGAAACTCAGCGGGCGGGATTCGCGGCCCGACAGCGCGAAACGGCTCATCGCGTCGGACTTTTCCGGACACTGGCGGAAAAACATCATATCCCGGTGATCCTGATCGGTCGTTTCGATGATTGGAAATCGAGAACGCCTCCGGAAGATTTTCTGAAGCCCGGCGACCAGCTCGCGTTGCTGGAAACTGCGGAAAATATCCTTCTGCTTTCCAGAGCGGGAACGCGGAGTATCTGCGATTTTGAACTGACGGTTTTCAAACATTTTCTCCGGCCGGAAAAATTGCCTGTTTATCAATACCCAAGAGAAACGGCAGCCGGAAATCACGCCTGAAAATCCATGCTTGCACAGCGACAGACATGTTTTGTCTACCCATGGGGGATATTGTATAGACAGTAACAAACAAGGAGGACCAGATGAGCAAGAACGAAAAACCGTATTATCTGAGCTTTTTCAACGACATTCAGAACCTGCGGACGACCGACCCGGAGAAGGCGCGCAAAAAACTGCGCGGGGACGGGCTCTGGTTGTTTTATGAGGCGGTCGAAGCGAATGACCTGACGACTGCGCATCAGGTGCTGGACTGGGGTGTTTTCAAGGACTTCGATGAAAAACGGAAGCCGGAACACTGGCTGTACGCTGCGTGGTATCACTTCCCATACTCCAATGAGGCGCAAAAACGGACGCAATTTATCGCCGAACTGCAAAAAATGGAATCCTGCATGCGTTTCGCAAAACACTGGGATGCCATGCTCGGGCTGGCGATCGCACTTCGGGAAAAAGATTTGGCGTGGA
>JAZUCR010000408.1:0-1739 GCA_045639225.1 Victivallales bacterium | reverse complement strand
ACGGAGAGTTGATTGATCTTCATGGATGCACCTCCTCAGGAGTTCAGATTGCGCTGATCGAATACGCGTTTGGCTTTGCCTTCGCTGCGCGGGATCGAGTTCGGCGGCAGCATCTTGACCGAGACGCGGATATTGATGATTTTTTCGATTGCATGGGCGAACCGCTTGGTCAGGTCTTCCATCGCGCTGACTTTGTCGCTCAGCATTTCCGGCGTGACTTCGATGTTCACCGTGATATTGTCCAGACTGTGTTCGCGCGTCAGAATGATCTGATACTGGAGCAGCTGCTTTCCTTCGGTGAGGATCGCGGTCTCGATCTGGGACGGGAACACATTGACGCCGCGGATGATGAACATGTCGTCACTGCGGTGCGAGATCTTGGAGATCCGGCGGATGGTCCGGCCGCAGGCGCATTTTTCCGTGACCAGCGAGGTCAGGTCGCGCGTCCGGTAACGGATCATCGGCATCGCCATTTTCATCAGCGTCGTCAGTACCAGTTCGCCTTCCTGTCCGTCGGGCAGCACTTCGAGCGTGTCGGGATCGACGATTTCGGGGTAGAACAGATCTTCGAACACGTGGAGGCCGCACTGGCATTCGCATTCGCAGGCCACGCCGGGTCCGGTGATTTCGGAAAGCCCGTAAATATCATACGCCTTGATCCCGGCGGATTCTTCGATGAAGTGACGCATTTCCGGAGTCCAGGGTTCGGCACCGAAGATGCCCAGACGCAGCGGCTGCTTGCGCAGATCGATTCCCATCTTGCCCGCGACTTCGATCATGTGGACAAAATAGCTCGGGGTGCAGGCAATGCCGGTCACGCCGAAATCTTTCATCAGCATGATCTGGCGTTCCGTGTTGCCGCCGGAGGCCGGGATGACCGTGGCGCCGAGCTTTTCCGCGCCGTAATGGGCACCGAGTCCGCCGGTGAAGAGACCGTATCCGTAAGATACCTGCATGATATCGCCTTTGGTCACTCCCGCGCCGGCCAGGGAACGCATCATGGCATCCGCCCAGACATCCAGGTCGGACTGGGTGTAAGCCACCACGATGGGCTTGCCGGTGGTGCCGCTGGATGCATGAACCCGCACGATGTCCTTCATCGGACTGGCAAACAGACCGAAGGGATAGGTGTCGCGCAGATCGGTTTTGATCGTGAACGGAAATTTCCGGACGTCTTCCAGCGTTTTGAAATCATCGGGGTTGACCCCCATGGAATCCATGCGCTGCTTGTAAAATGGCACATTGTCATACGCCCGGCGAACGATAAAACGGAACCGTTCGGTTTGAAGGTCGCGGAGTTTGCTCACCGGCAGATAGTCGGGAGCGCTGACGGGGTTGAACGGCACGCTCATTTTTCAGTTTCCTTTTTTGGCTGCGTCCCGGAAAACGGCGATATTGCTTTCGGCAATTTCCGCTTTGAACGACTGGCTGAGCAGTTCTATCCAGAGTTCTTCCGGGAAGTTCAGGTATTGGTTCAGTTTCCCCAGCATCGCGGTGTTGAGCATCTTGGAATTCGCGATCTCTTCGGGGAAATCAGACGGCTTGATGATGACGCACGAGGGTTTCAGGTATTCTTCGCAAACGGCGATCTGGTCTTCGGTCACCGCGAGCAGATAATCGGCTTCGCCGCGCGGGATCATCGGACTGAACACCTTTCCGCCGAACCGCACATCGCTGGAAACCGAACCGCCGCGCTGACTCATGCCGTGCAGTTCGCTTTTCTTGACATCGAATCCCAT
>JAZUCR010000407.1:0-6982 GCA_045639225.1 Victivallales bacterium | reverse complement strand
TCAGCCCTTTTTTCAATTTTTCCGGTGCGGAATGGTTTCCAATCCTTCGCGTTAAAATTTTTGAAATCCTCAATCACCACTTCTGCCGCAAAAACCGGGATGGACATCAGTGCCGAAAGAAGAATTGCTGCTTTCATTTTTACTCCTTCCTGAATTTGTGTTATTATTAAGTAGTTTTTATTTTATGAAAGCGGAAACTTTGCAAGAGGGAATCCATATTTTCCCCCTGTAAAAGTGCAGCGCGGCATACAAAACCAGCGCAATAATCCAAACCGGGATCCATGCATCGGCTCCGCCTTGACGGTCGGAAAGTCACATGATCCATATTGAGTTCAGAAGTCAGAAATGACGTATGATCCCCGGTTATTTCGCCGACAGTTTGATCCGGGGATCGGTTTTTCAGCCATTTGAAAGCATAACAGCATGAAATCCGGGCAATATGCTCCACAAATTCAAAATGATCTTCCTGTGTTTTCAATTCCGGCATGGCGTCTATTCCAGCTCGACTTTCACTGTCATGTTATTCGTTCATCGGGTTGAGTGCGGATCATTCCGCCGTCACCAGCTGCCCGCAGTACAATCCCGTAGGCAGCTGAATTTTATAAGTTTTCCCATTCCAGCCGAGCGTTACGGAATCCCGTTTCGGGTTCTGTTCCGGATCGTTCACTGTCACCCGGACTTTGCCGTCCGGAGTCTGCCGCAGCAGCACGACCGCGGGAGCATCGACCTTGAGAGCGCCGGCCTCGCGGTTCCGGACAACTGCCGGGGCGTCCACGGAGCCTGCCTTGTAAAAGACGGCGGCAAGCGTGTTTGAGGGGGTATGATATACCGCCTGAACTTCCCCGGTGTTTGCCAATACCCGGAAAGACGGGGCGGCGGCATACTTCTGCAATGCGGCGAAATCCTTCAGATCGAAATGGACCGCATAAATATATGAATTCTGTTTCGGATTGCTGCCGTGATCAATCTGCAGCATCAGGATCGGAGCGGTTTTCGGGCGGTCTGGCTGTTTTTTATTGGAAAGATCGAATTCGCACCAGCGTTCCTTGCGGGTTTCGCCGGAAGCTTTTCCCTGTCCTTTCAGAATGGCATATCCGACGCCATCATGCCAGAGCAGGTTGGTTCGCTCCTCAAATTTTTCTCCGGGTTTGCGGGTTTGATCCGTTCCGAAAACGACAGGTCCGCGCCATTCGGTCTGGTCTATGGTAGTGGCGACCGGGGTATTCATTGATTTGCGGTCCGTAATGCCGTTGCCGAGACACACCAGTTCGCCGTTGAACCAGAAATATGCTTTCCTCGCTTCCAGGTCATAGAATTTGGGATCCGAAGGAATGTAGGGCAGAATTTCTCTGTCCATGCGGTAGGCGCAAAGAGCATAATCCCCGTCTGCGGCTCCGCCGGCGAAATTGATCAGCCCGCGGTGGGTGTGCCAATAATTGTCGGTGTGGGTGAAATTCCATTGCCGGGCAGTGACGCCGGGAATGGCGCAGGGCCGGAAGAAGCCGCGGGCGATCCGGTAGGTATCCGGATGCTTCATGATCCAGGCGGAACCGTCGCTCCAGAAATCCGTAAGGAACGAAGCGACAGGAGCGCTCTCCATGCCGCGGACCCGTTTGGAAAGCATCGAGATCACTGCAGCGGAACTTTTCTGACGGCAGATCAGCAGATCATTGTTCCAGAAATATCTTGTTCCGGTCGGCAGCGGGGCATTTCCGGTCATGGCCGCATAGCAATTTTCCAGACGCTGCCGCTGCGGCGTGTTTTCTTTCAGTAAAGGACGGACTTCATTTACCAAGTTCAGCATTTTGCTGAAATCATTAAAAGCAAGACCGGAACGCCATCTTAACCCCATCCGTCCGCAGGCGACAGGAATGTCCCGCTGCAACAGCATTTTATTCTTCTGTCTTCTCCGGTATTCAGGGGCGCAGGTGAATCCATACCACAGCGAAGCTTCCATATAATCCAGCAGGGCGTCAATGGCGGGTCCGTTGACCTTCACTTCCCAGCTGGTGCCCTGAAGCTGCGAGATAAGTTTCACCACACCGCGGACCCCGTCGAGCGGATAGCCGAACAGATAATTCTGTTCCCCGTGGCCCCATGCGGACCCGTCGGCACACAAGCCGTCTTTCCAGAAAGCGGATTCCTGTGTATTGTAACTGGTGTGACTGAGCGCTCCGGATGCAACTTGAGAAACCGCGTCCAGCATGCCCGGATTGCGGCAGATCAGTGCAGAATAAAAGACCGGACGGTAACCGAAATTTCCGCCGACCCAGGCACCGTCGTGCCGGAAGGATTCCACGGTCAGGAAATCTCCCTGAACATGCCAGTCCGGATGGGTAAAAGCCCAGGATGAGCATTCCTTCAGAATCCGATTGAGCCGGATTGTCAGCGGATCCTGGCAGATTCCTTTTTCCACGGCATCCATTTCCTCATAGAACATCCGGTAGATATTTTGGGCAATCTGCGGAAAGTAAAAACTGGCCACCACAAATCTTTCCCGTTCTCCCCTCCGGTTGTATTCCGCAGAAAAAGCGTGAATTACGGCACGGAAAAATTTCTCCCGGTTTTCCGGAGTCCTTTTGCAGTATCCCCATCGCCAGGCATGGATCAGTTTTTCGAGGAAACGGACATGTGCTCCCCCATAACTTTCATGCTGAGTGCCCGGCCCGCGGCTTTGAACACGGCGCGCCATGATGTCCTCATAAGAATATCCCTTTATCGAGCCGTCCGGCTGGATCAGATCGAAATATTGCTGTTCGGCTTCGCTGTGGACTTTGGCTGGTTTGAATTGAAAGACCGGGCTGTTCCGCAGCCGTTCGATTTCCGCCATTTTTTTCTGAAAATCGGGTGCGTTCAGCACCCGGGAACGGATTTCGGCCGTAGTGTATTCAGGGAAAAAACATCCGGAGGTCGGCAGCTGCAGCAGGTCTTCCGGGTAACTGTAATCCAGTTCTTTCGAAGCAAACCGGATATCGTCCAGCAGGACCGGGATGGACTTCCCCGCCGCAAAACGGAATTCGATTGCTGTCACCGTTCCTTTCGGCAATTTTTTCATTTGACCGACGTATGGAACGCAGCGGTTCCAGCCCGGTCGTTTGTGAGTGGTCATCTTCAGATTTTGTTTTTTCCCGTCGGCAAAAGTCAGGATCACGTCATACCGAATATTGTTCTGCCCCGGCTTGAGATACATCATCCAGCTCAGATAATCCGCTTTGGAAATATCATATCCCTTTTTCCCTGACTTCAGAATCAGCGGTGTCTTTCCGTCCCAGAAAATTCTCCCGGCATCAGGCTGACCGGCCGGTATCGCGGGAATCGAGCTGATCCAGTCGCTTTGATCTTTGTAGAATACCACATTTTCATGAACCGCTGCAAAAGCGGATGCTGCCAATATGATTGTCAGCAGACAAAACTGGGATTTCATGACAGTTTCCTTTTCTGAATATTTATCGAATCAATTTCAAAGTGTATTGACTCATCCGGTTAAAAATTGCGTTTTTGCGTGCCAAACCTTGTCAAATTCATTTGAAGGCGTCGAATCCGCGCATGAACATCATGATCTCAGAATAATCCAAACGGTTGCCATAGTTTCCCGGCACTTCCCGGTTCGGTTTCCAGTTGTAAACCGTACTGGCACTCACCGATTCCGCATGATTGTCCATGAAGATCATGTTGCATTTCCCCTTGGTAGTCAAAGCCGATGTGATGGTGTCGTAAGGCCGCGAATCAAGGACCCCGTGACGAAATGCCAAATTGCTCCAAGTCCAAAACAGGCTGCTGTTGGATATTTTTTTGTTGTCGGCAAAAATCAGGGTTTGGGACGGTTCGATCAGACAGTTGAGTTTCCGGTTGTATTTATCGGCATTGGTCCGTTCATTGGTCGTCCCGACCAGATAGCCGTTGATCGCATAATGCGTATATTGGAAAAGATTTTTGTTATATGGACCGAGATCCACAGGTTCGGCGGGACATTCGAAATCGGGGCTCATTTTTCGTCCGGCGTCGTGGCCAGAATATTTCAGATTGTAACCGCTGCATATTTTTTTGAAGCCCTTGGGTACAAAGCCGGAGAGCATTCCGTTCCAGCCCCATGAATAATAATAGCTCGTAGTATGAAACTCGCCAGTCGCATAACTGTAGAGGTTGACGGGAAGGAGCCATTCTTTATAATCCGAAATATACAACTGATGCGCCGTGCCGATCTGTTTCAATTTGCTGGTGCAGGCTGAGCCCTGCGCCGTGGCTTTGGCCCGGCTCAGCGCCGGCAGCAGCAGTCCCGCCAGAATTGCTATGATCGCAATAACGACCAGGAGCTCAATCAATGTGAACACATGCTCGCGCTTGAAGGATGGATGATGGGTGGTGAGTGATGAAAATCTTTTCATGATTCCCTGCCTTTCATGTTAGTTTTTTTATTTCATTTATGACTGCAATTCTTCAGATCTTTGACCGATTCGCGTTCGATCAGATTGCTGGCCGTCATTTCACGGGTTGCCAGGCGGATCGATTCTTCCGGTGAAAGTTTCTTTTCCAATATTTCGAACAGCACTTTTGCTCCGCGGTATCCAACATCAAAATGATTTTCCGAATAAACCGTCAACGCCGGATTGTAGCACGCCGCCATTTCCGTATCGCTGAAAGAAACGAAACTGATCTGGTCCGGACAAGGCACCCCGTTCCGTGCCAGTTCACGTGCCATGACACAGCAGAACTGATCGGCGCCGAAGATCAGCGTTGGACGCTCCTCCTGCGGGAGTGTCAGAAAACGTTTCGCCCAGCGGTGAGCAGAAACGATCTCATCCTTGTGCTGTCCGTCCAGCAGACGGATCCGGAATTGCGGACGCTCTTTCTGCAGGATCCCGAAATCATGTTTCGTATTCGCTGATTTGCTCGCGATCCAGATCCGGGTATGACCGTGTTTCAAGGCATAATCCAGAAAAAAACCGTTCTCTTTCAGGCTGTCGCGGCTGATGATCGGCACCTGGTGACGGATGCGCCGTCCGCCGAGCACTACGATCGGCATCCGGATCTCCGCAATCTTTTCAAGAGCATCGTCATGCAGGGATCCGGCCAGGATACAGCCGTCGATACTGCGGTTCCGAAGATTTTCCGGAACGATGAAATCATGGATGTTCATAAAGTCGCAGATATCCACCTGACACTGGTAACGGTGTTCCTGACATGCCCGGACGGCTCCGGTCAGCATCAGGGAAAAGGCCGGATTTCCGAACAGGGCTTCGCTCGTGTCAGACAGCAGAAAAGCGATCTGCCGGGTGCATTTCGTAGCCAGCGACTGGGCTGAACTGAGCGGGGTATATTGATATTTGCGGATGATCTCGCGGACCCGCTCGACCTTCTCGCGGCTGGCCGGGATCATTTTGGCGTTGTTGATCACTTTGGATACAACCGCCTTGTCGACTCCCGCCATCACGGCAATATCCTGCATGGTCAGTCTTCTCGTCTGTTCCTGCATCGTTCTCCGTCCCCTGTTTCACTGGTTTTTCATACTATATATCAACCGGTTGATAAAATCAAGCGGGGAAATATATTTTTTACCTTTTTTTTCGATGCGGGCGGATTTGCCGGGTTCAGCGGAAGGTGACCAGGAAAGCGGCGGAGCCGGGACCGCTTTTCGGCAGGGTCAGTTCGCCATTGGCATACTGCACTTCGACCGGCTCGGGATCGTGATCCTGATCGAAACGTTCGGCGGTGACTGCTGCTTTGTCCATGCCGGTGATTTTCACGCTCAGCGTTTCGGCCGTGCCGCGGTAATCGGCGATCAGCAGCTGTCCCTGTGTGCCGTCCGCGGAGAGTCCGCCCAGCAGATAAACCGAATCGGCCTGTTTCACCGTTCTGATCCTCTTTTCGTTGTTCTTGAGGAAATCGCCGAACATCACCATGGAATGGAAATTGCGGTTGAAGCCGCCGAAATTGTTGTAGAACCCCCAGCTGCCGCCTTTGGGTCTGGCACCGTAATAGAACGCCAGGTCGAGCGGCGAATCCTGCCAGGCACAGAGCATGGCGAGATTGAACACGGCGGAATCGATGCCGACGATTCCCGTCGGGCCTTCGATGGCCTGTTTGCGTTTTTCCGGGGTCATATTGGTCTGGATCCCCTCCCAGCTCACCAGATAATGCCATTCGGTGATAGCGGTCCCGCACTGCGGGAAACCTTCTTCCTTCAACATGGCTTTCACTTTGGCCGGTTCGGCGGCAAAGCCGTCCGCATCCTGGCGGTACCCGTGCCAGGAGATGAAATCCGGGGCGACTCCGGCCTCGCGGCAGGCGTGGAGCAGGGGACGCAGCAGGTCTTCCCGGAAATGGGTCGCGGCCGGACCGCCGATCTTGAGTTCGGGGAATTCCTGTTTCAGACGCTTGAGCACGACCACGAAGAATTTGATGAACTCCTCGTAAGGACCTTTCCAGCAGGTGGGATTGTTTTCCGCTTCGTTCCAGATCTCCCAGTAAGGCATGTCATACTCGAACCCGTTGGCCCAGCCGCGGGTGTAATGGCGGATGATGCCTGCCAGGACTTCGGCGTATTTGGCATAGTCGGTCGGGGGCAGGGAGTTGAAATGTTTCTGTTCGGGCCGGAGACCGGAATGTTCGATGCTGGTGCCGAGCCGATAAAACACTTTGCTGCCGGCCTCCTGCGTGATGCGGATCATTTCATCGGTCGCATCGAAATAATAGTTGGCCGGATCGGCCGGGTCGAGGTGCATCAGCGGGAAGATGAAATGGGTGTCGACCACCCGCTGTCCCTCGTTCCAGAGCGGCCAGTCGTGGGTGCGGGACCAGGTGAAATTCATCTTTTTGTAATCTGGCGTGAAATCCCAGATCCCGCGGTTGGAAAGATTCGGCCGGGTATTGGATGAATGCAGACCGCGGTTGAAAGTTCCGGCGGCGGTACCGAAATCCCCCTCGGCGCAAAACACTTTTTCTGCCATTTGAAACCCCTTTCCCAATGAATTGACATATCTCC
>JAZUCR010000406.1:0-1684 GCA_045639225.1 Victivallales bacterium | reverse complement strand
AAAACGGATCACGGTCCCCGTCCGGCTCGAATGTGCACAGATCGCGGTCTTCCGCACTTCCGAAAAAGGATGTCCGGAATGAATTTGACCGGCGGCAAGATCAAAGGTCTCGTGCTGGGATTCAGTGCAACCTTCTGCTGGGCGAGCTTTTATATCGTTTCCCGCTATTTTTTCGGAACGGACAGCGATGGTCTGGATCCGTTCTGGAGTTCGTTCCTGCGCTATCTGCTTGCCGCCGCGGTCCTGTTCTGCTGTCTGTCCGTTCGGAAACAGGTGCCGGTCCTGGCCGATGCCCTGCGTAAAGACTGGAAAATGCTGCTGCTTCTCGGCGCGGTCGGGATCGCGGGCGAAAGCACGCTGCTGTTCTATTCCATGCAGTTCACCACGGCGGCGCGTTCGAATCTGCTGACCAATATCTCGCCGGTGGTGACCGCGGTCATGTCGTGGTTCATCACGCGGGAGGTGTTCAGCCGGAGTCAGATTTTCGGCATGCTGCTGGGGTTCGTCGGCATGCTCACGGTTTTTTTCCTGCGCGGCGGCGACCAGTTCACCGGCGGGAAGACTTCCTTCCTGATCGGCGACCTGATGGCGGTGGCGGCCGGCATTTGCTGGTCCGCATTCACCGTGCTCGGGGAAAACGCGGTCCGGCGCTACGGCCCGCCGGTGATCATGTGCGGTGCGTTCCTGTTCGGGGCGCTGGTGATGATCCCGGTCATGGGGATCGCCGGCAGCCGGATCACCTTTGCGATCGATCTTCGGGGCTGGCTGATGATCCTGTATATCGGCGTGGTCTCCAATGCGCTGGCGAATGTCTGCTGGTATGCGGCGCTGAAATATCTGAAGCCGGGTGAGCTCGGCTCGTTCGGATATATCAGCATTTTACTGACCGTGCTGCTGGCGTTCTGCTTCCTCGGTGAAAAAATCACTCTGCCGTTCGTGCTGTGTCTGGCCATGATCCTGCTCGGCACCGGCATGATGCTGAAAATATCTTCTTCGGACAACCAACGAAAAAGGAAAATATCATGAAACTGTGTATGATCGGTGCCCGGGGCCACTCCTACTATGTGCTGAGCGACCTGCCCGTCCTGAACAACGTGAAACTGACCGCCGTGGCGTCCGGCGATGCCAATCCGAGCAGTCTGCTGAAAAGTGCCGCGCAATGGCAGCCGCGCGCCTATGACGACTGGCGCGAAATGCTCGACCGCGAACAGCCGGACATCCTCAGCGTGGACGGTCCGTTCGAACTCCATGCGGAAATGTGCATCGAAGCTCTGAAACGCAATATCCACGTGTTCTGCGAAAAACCGATTGCACTCAATCTGGACGATCTGACTCAAATCCAAAAGGCTTATGAGGCCAGTTCCGCGACCATCATTTCCATGACTGCATTGCGTTACGAACCGGCGTTCTACACCGCGTATCAGCTGGTGCAGGCTGGCAAGATCGGCAAAGTGAGACTGATCCAGACCCGCAAATCCTACAAGCTGGGCAAGCGTCCGGAGTTCTATAAGACCCGCGCCACCTACGGCGGCACCATCGGCTGGGTCGGCAGTCACGCGATCGACTGGATCCAGTGGTTTTCCGGCAGCCAGTTCGCTTCCGCCATGGCGACGCAGACCACTGCGGACAATCAGGGCAACGGCGAACTGGAGATCGCCGCGCAGTGTCTCTTCACCATGAAGAA
>JAZUCR010000405.1:0-3267 GCA_045639225.1 Victivallales bacterium | reverse complement strand
CGCACCGGAATTTCCGGAAAGCAAAATAACCTATGTCAATCCTCCGGAGTTCTTTGAACCGGTCGCAAATACGCAAAAGATAATTCTTCCCCCGCACGACACCAGAGAATTTTCATTTGAAACTCAGCGTCATTAGTTTTTTACCGCCTTTTTGCGTTTACAGGGGCGTGTCGCGGCGATTGGCGGTCAGGATGGGTAAACGGTCGGCTTGTTGCTTCCCCTGTAAATCATTGCTCTCTAACTGCTTACAAAACAAATGGACATAAAAGACCGCCGACTTTTATAAACAGAGAATTTTGAGAGAATCTATGCAAAACACACGCTATTTCAGAGATTTTGGCGTTCTCTATCCGGTCTCTGTTTTGGAGAACTTACGCTATAAGTACCTGTCATTCATTGGTTAAAAGCAGGGTATAAAAAAATCCAGCCATAAAGGACTGGATTATAGAGAACAAAAAAAAATGGTCGGGGCAGCGAGATTCGAACTCGCGACTTCTTGCTCCCAAAGCAAGCGCGCTACCAACTGCGCTATGCCCCGGTTGGGGTCGTTCGACGGAATCAAAATATACTCCATATTCCGGAAAAAGCAAATGAATATCGGATAAATCGCGCGGATTGACTGGCTGAAAGTATCGGGTCCGCCTCCCCGGCGGCACCGAACAGATGCCCGAACGTAATCGGTCAATATGGGTGGCAGGGACACGCTGCCGCGGCATGAGACATGTTCCGACGAACAGTTATGAATGGGTTTAATAGGTGTCATAGGTTTGATAGGAACGCCCGGTACTGCCGGGCTCCTGATGGAGGGAGAGCGAGGTCAATGTCGCGGGAATGGCAGTCCACCATCACACGTAGAGCGCGTTATCACCTATTGTGCCCATGTCACCCATCCTACCCATGTTCGCGTTCTCCTGGACCGGACTGACCGATTACGCCTGAACTCGATTCATTTTCGATATTCTGCACAGAAAAGCTTGTAAAATCAGGAAACAATATTATATTAACGCGTCTTTCGGCTATATTGCCGGGATGAAATTGCAATAGAGTTTTATATGAAATTGAATTTGGTAGCAAATTTGAAGCGGAATGTTCTGGCCGCGGCGATAAACAGCGTGATCAAACTGCTGTTCCCGTTCCTGAACCGGACGTTGTTTCTCTGGCTGCTGGGACCTGCCTATCTGGGATTGAACGGATTGTTCAGCTCGATCCTGGGTGTGCTGATGCTGGCGGAACTGGGATTCGGGACCGCCGTAGTGTGTTCGATGTACAAGCCGGTAGCAGATGAAAACAAGGAACTTTTGTGCGCGTATCTGAGTTTCTACCGGACGATTTACCGCTGGGTGGGCGGAGTCATCTTCATCGGAGGTCTGATCCTGCTGCCGTTTCTCCGCAAACTGGTCCACGGGAGCATCCCGCCCGATATAAATCTTCATCTGCTGTATCTCATCCATCTGGTGAATACGTCGGCGAGCTATTTTCTTTTTGCATACCGGGGATCGGTGCTGAACGCATACCACAGGAATGATGTGGTGACCAATATCCGCACGGTAGTATCGGTGGTGCAGTATCTTTCGGTATTCCTGGTCCTGCTGGTCACCCGGAATTATTACTGCTATGTACTGGTGACGGTAATGTTCACCGTAATTCAGAATCTGCTGATCCTCTATGAATCGAAACGACTGTTTCCTGACCTCGGACCGCGAGGGGAACTGCCGCCGGAGGCACGGGAGAAAGTAATATCGGATGTCAAATCGATCTTTCTGCATAAAGTCGGCGGGGTGATCACGTATTCGACGGACAATGTGGTGATTTCGGCGTTTCTGGGGCTGGTGGCGGTGGCGGCCTACGGCAACTATTACTATGTTTACACCTCGGTTTCGGGAATGGTCTGGACGGTGTATTATTCGATGGGCAGCGGATTTGGAAACCGCATCTATACCGACGACCGGGAACACAATTTCGAACTGTTCATGAAATTCAACCGTCTGGTGAGCATGATCATCGTTTGGTGCTGTGCGATGATGATCGCGCTGTATCAGCCGTTTCTGCTGGAATGGACCCGGGGGAAACCTGGGTTGATGTGTCACATGCTAACGCCGGTGCTGATGGTGCTGTTTTTCTTCGTAAACCAGTCGCGCCAGGTGCTGCTGTATTTGAAATCTGCGGCATCGCTCTGGCATCAGGACCGCTGGAAACCGATCATCGCCGGGATACTGAATCTGACCGCCAATATATTATTTGTGATATATCTGCCGAAAGATTACAAGCTGGACGGAGTGATTTTTTCCACCATCCTCGGCTTGGTCCTGATCCAGGTTCCCTGGGAAGCGCATGTGGTGTTCACCGTGTTTTTCAACCGGGAACAGGCGCGGCAATACTGGAGTATGCAGTTCCGCTTTGTATTGCTGTGCGTGGCATTGTGTTTTCTGTCCTGGGGCGGAGCCTCCCTGGTTCCGTTTCCCGGTATTATCGGACTGCTGGTCAAAGGTTTTATCGCGGCAGTTATTTCCGCCGGATTCCTTATCGCATTTTTCCGGCAGGATGTCATGGCGCTGATGAATGCGCTGCGGAAGAAAAGCTGAGCGTTTACAGGTTGTAATACAGCTTGAACCAGTCAGCGAAAACCGGGATTCCTTCTTTGATCGAGGTTTTCGGTTCATACCCGACGGCCTTGTGGAGTTTCTCGATACTGGCGTAAGTGGCATAGACATCGCCGGCCTGCATGGGGAGCATTTCCATTTTCGGGGTCACGCCAAGGGTCTGCGCCAGCGTCTCGATGACATCCAGCAGTTTTTCGCTGCGGTGGTTGCCGATATTGTAAATATCGTAAAGCGGCAGATTATCCGCTTCCACCACGCGGTAAACTCCGTCCACGATGTCGTCCACATAAGTAAAATCGCGCAGCATGTCGCCATGGTTGAAAACCTTGATCGGACGGTCGTGCAGCATGGAATCGGCGAAGAGATGGAGCGCCATATCAGGCCGGCACCAGTCACCGTAAACGGTAAAAAAACGCAGGCCGATGGCCTGAAATTTATAAAGTCTGGAATAAGTGTAAGCCATCAGTTCGCCGGCTCTTTTGGTAGCGGCATAAAGACTGATCGGGGTATCGATCCGATCGGATTCTTCAAACGGCATCTTGGTGTTGCCGCCGTAAACCGAGGATGAAGAAGCGAAGACGAGCTTGGGCGTTCTTTCGGCATGGCGGCAGCATTCCAGAATATTCAGGACGCCGCCGATATTGGATTTTTCATATTCGAAAGGATG
>JAZUCR010000404.1:0-3532 GCA_045639225.1 Victivallales bacterium | reverse complement strand
ATACGGACCTGACGGCGGAGATTTCCGAGGAACAGAAGAAGCCCGTGTTCGACGGCCGGATGATCTGGGACAGTTTTCCCGGACAACTGCGGAAAGCCGCGGCCGATCCGTCCGTGCTTTCTGCCTATAAGCTATACAAACTGCGGAACGGCATCAACGGCCGCGCGCACCGGGATGACAGCCTGTGGCTCTACAGCGCGCACAACATTTCGCATATCCCGCAGTATCATTCTCTGAGCCATTACGTGCCGCTGAAACTGTTCAAGACCCATCCGGAATATTTTTCCATGGACCCGCAGGGCAAACGGTTCCGTCCGCGTTCGTTCTCCCGGGAGGGAAGTCTGTGCATGTCCAACCCGGAAGTGGCGAAAGTGGCGCTGGAATCCCTGCGCAAAATGATCAAGAAGGACCGGGAGACGCTGCCGCGCGACAAATGGCCGCATGTCTATGACATCTCCACGCTGGACAATTCGCCCTACATCTGCAAATGCCCCGAGTGTTCCGCGATCACGAAGGAAGAAGGCTCTGAAACCGGTCTGCTGCTGCGGTTCATCAACTATATCGCGCGGGAAATCCGCAAGGAATACCCGGAAATCATCATCCGGACCTTCGGTTACAGCTCCACCGTGAATCCGCCGACCAGGACCCTGCCGGCGGACAACGTGCTGATCCAGCTGGCGGACAAGTTCACCGTGAGCGACCCGTTCCGTCCGCTGACCGATCCGATCAATGCCGACCGGATCCCGTATTTCCGCGAATGGCGCAAAGGGGCGAAACGCCTGATGGTCTGGGATTACTGGAATCTTGGCTATAAAGGTTATTACAAGCTGCCGCGTCCGGATACCGTGTTCAACGCCATTCAGAGCGACTTGCGCTTTTTCCGCGACCTGGGGGTGACCGATCTGTTTATCGAGGCCGGTGCAAACGCCTTCGCCCCGCAGAGCTTCATCCTGTTTTCCTATTTTGTCGGTGCCCAGTTGATGCTCGATCCCGAAAAGGATACGAAAAGGCTGGCGGACATCTATTTCAAATACTATTACGGTCCCGCCGCATCCCGAATGCAGAAGCTTTTCGACGATATCTGCGCCGGCATGAAAATACAGAAAAACCGTCAGAGCAGCGCCATCGTTTCCCACTGGAGCTATGTGACGCCCGAATTCATGTATCAGACATATTCCGACCTGAAAAAGCTTTCGGGATCGCTGCCGGAGAAAAGCGTCTGGCGGCAGCGGGTGGATGCCGAGCGGATCGTATTCATCTGGTATGCGATCGCGAAACGGGATTCCTACCGGAAGATTTTCCAGCAGAACGGGGTGAACATCGATGATCTGATCCCCGAATGCCGTACGCTGGTGAAAGCGTATATCCGGCGCTATCCGTGCGGCAAGCCTGAAGCGCTTGACAAGGAGTTCGAAGAGCTTTTCAAGGCAGCGGTGCTGAATCTGCCCCGTCCGGAAAAATTCAAGAACGTGCCGGCGGAAAACTTCCGCATGATCGCCTATCCGCATTTCCGCGGTGTCGCCAAACTCGGCTCGAAAGTGGTCGACGATCCCGATTCCGTGATGGGGAAAGCGCTGAGATCCGCCAATCCCAATCCCATTTATCACGGTGTGGATAAAGTGCTGCCCGGCAAAAACAAATTCCGCACCACCGAATTCAAATGGGGCAATCATAAAGCTTCAGGGAAAGTTTCCCTGCGGCTGAAGTCCGTGCCGCAGGATGAGAAATACCATTGGTACCGGATTCCCGGCAAACTGGAACTGAAACCGGTCTCCTATTTCGTGGGACAGGGCTGGGCGATCCAGGCGAACACTTCCCAGCTTTTCACTCTCACGGACGGCAATCCGCTGGACAACACCTGGGATGAAGTCTGGTTCTCGGCCAAGTTCACCGGTCCCGCTTATGTGCAAGGTTCGACGAAGCCGAACGCCATCTACGTCGATATGGCAGTCCTGGTCCGGGGAAAATACTGAAAAAATACCGATGCCGCTGTGATCGACCCATTGATCAAACGGCGGCATCATGCTTTTTTAAATGGTTTCACAGTCCGCCAGATCGAGCAGCAGTGTCCTGGTGTCAGTCGTGAACTGATCCGAAAATGTTGATTTTTACTTCAACCAGGGAAGCGTCTGACCGGTTCGGATGGAGAGTTCGGTATAACGGCTTTGCACAGGTTCTCCCCGTTCGGCCGCCAGAAACATCTCCCAGAAGGTTTCTGCAATATTGACCGGATTGTTGGTGATTGTGGTCACATCGGGAGTAAAACTTACCGGAGCCTCATCGCAACAGAAAATACCCAGGTCTTTGCCGATCCGGACATGATTTTTCCGGCACCAGGAAAACAGCCGGACGACCGCCAGCCTTCCCGGCACGATCAAAGCTTCCGGTTTCGGATCTGTGCTTAGAATTTGCTGCATTCCTTCGTCCAGATTTTCATACAGGTCCGAACAATGGAACACCCAGCCCGGATCGACACGCAGTCCGTTTTCCGCCATGAGACGGTAATAATCCATAAGGCGGTGAACCTGTATCGGATACCGATACATATCGTCTCCGCAGCAATGCAGATATCCGATCTTCCGATAGCCCCGGTTGAACAGATAATCCATCTGCTTTACCGTCATGTCCGGCGAATTGCGCAGAGCCGGCACCACTGGCATGGTGTGCCGCGGCAGCAATTCCAGACAAATCTCCGTCTGCCGTTTCAGGCATTCGGCGAAATCGTGCATGCGGGCACTGCAGACGATGCAGCGGGTGATCCCGCTGTCCGCCACTTCGCGGACAAGTTCTTCCGGAAGCCGGTTTTCAGCATTTTGAACGGTAATTTTCCGTCCCGCCGCTTCTGCACATTCCTGCAATTTCCGGAGGAGGAACCCGGAAAAACTGGTCTTGGTCTCCGGACTTGGCCTCAGCCAGTGGAACAGTCGGATCTCATTGGTTTTCCGCTGTGGATTGATCCGGAAAATCCCGTGGCGCGGGTCGATTCGGATCCGCCCGCTTTCCCGCAGAGATTCCAGCACATGATGCACTGTGAGCCGCCCCGTCCCGGTCGCCGCCATGATGGTGCGGACTCCCGGCAGCTTCCCGCCGTGCGGCAGCCCCAGCAGTTCATTCTTGAGATACTCCGTCACCCGTTGGACCTTCGATTCGCGTTTTCCCCGCAGGACCTTCATTCCGCCTTCCTCCTGTTTTCCAACCAATATACCACAAATCGGCTCATTGTCAACTGTGTCAATTTGTGTTTCACTTTGAATCATTCGGAAAATTCGTGAAGGTTTTTTCCGGTCCTCCTGTTGACGACCGCGAATCTTCAGATTATAATATGAATAAAAGCGGCGGATTTGCCGCTTGACTTATAATCAAAATCAGAAAGGAAAAGGAATATGGAACGTTTTTCATCTTTCATCCCATTGTCCTCCATAGTTCGAAGAGCGGCGGAGGATCATTCATCATCAGTGCGTAAGCGCAGTTTTACGCTGATAGAACTCCTCGTGGTCATTGCCATTATCGCGATCCTGGCGGGCATGCTGCT
>JAZUCR010000403.1:0-8967 GCA_045639225.1 Victivallales bacterium | reverse complement strand
CGGCACGGCCCGGGCCACCGGCTTCACCGTGCAGATGTTCTGGGGCCTCAAGAGTCATGAAGCTTTCATCTTCCCTCCGGAACCTGTCGCCGCCATGCGCGAACGCTGGACCAGAGGAGAACTGCATGACTGATCCATCCGTATACATCCTCGCCTCGGCAGCGGTCACCCCGCTGGCGTCCACAATCCGGGAAAACTGCAACGCTCTCCTCGAAGGGAAAACCTGTTTTGCGCAGCCCCGGCATTTCGATTCCCGCGGTCGTCTGCTGGGGGTGGATCCCGAACTTGATGGAAACGGTTCTTCCCGCATGGAACGTCTGCTGGACAAACTTGCTCGTTCTCTGGATTTTTCCATCCCCGCCGGGACCCGCCTTTTCGCCGCCACCACCGTCGGCGCCATCGACCTGCTGGAACAGGGAAACCAAGTGGATACGGTTCAGGAATTCCTGCTTCTGGCGGAACGGATTTTCGATATTTCCGACGGCACGCTGGTCTCCGCCGCCTGCGCTTCGGGACAGACGACGGCGGCTTTGGCCATGAGAGAAATCCGGCAGGGCCGGTGCCGTCACGCGCTGGTCATCGGCGCGGACATCACCAGTGAATTCGTGACTGCCGGATTCGGTGCGCTCGGGGCTCTTTCACACACGGTTTCGCGTCCTTACGACCGGGACCGGGACGGTCTGACTCTGGGAGAAGGCGCCGCCGCTCTGCTTCTGAGCTGTGAAGGGCCGGGATCCGGACGGTTGACCGCGGCGGCGGAAAACTGCGATGCCGCCCATATCACTTCGCCCGACCTTTCGGGCGGACAGCTTGCCGCAGTCTGCCGGGAAGCTCTGGGCGCCATGCGTCCCGGGGCAATCATCGGCCATGGAACCGGGACCGTTTACAACGATCAGGCGGAAATCGCCGCTTTGCAGACCGTTTTTTCCGGCGATATGCCGCCCCTCTTTTCCCTCAAAGGGAATCTGGGACATACGCTCGGGGCAACGGGAGTGCTTCAGCTGGCACTCGGACTGGAATTCGTCCGCCGGCGGGTTCTGCCGCCTCAGGCGGGACTGGTTTCGGCCATGCCGGGAGCCAATGTTTCGAACCACTCCCGTCCGCTCGAAACCGGACGGCTGCTGTCGCTCAACGTGGGCTTCGGCGGTCTCAACAGCGCCGTGGCGGTGGAGGCATCATGAAGATCACGGGCGCAGCTTCGATGTCGGCGGAACACCTTTTCCGTACACTCCGCAGAAGGGGAAATTTCGGTCCCTTTGCCGACCTTGCCGCGGGACGGCGGGAGCTGACCGCTCTGCCGGGAATGCCAGTCTGCGACTTCGGCGACTTCGGCCGGGGCGGCATGGCCGTCCGCAAGATGATCCTGACCATTCTGCTGGCCGCCTGGGATTCCGGAGAAACGCATTTCCAAGACGCGGGCGTTCTGGGGTGGAACGGCAGCGGCTGCACCGCCGAAAATCTGAACTACTGGCGCGACTATGTTTCCAACGGCCGCGAAGCGGGACGCGGCGGTCTCTTCGTGGCGACGCTCCCAACCATTCCCTGCTGTGAAGCGGCCATTGCCCTGCAGTGCCGTGGACCCGCCGCCTATTTCCGCACCCGGCCTTCATTTGCCGCCCTGGAAGAAATTCTCGCGACCTTTCCGCCGGGACGCTTCTTCTGCAGCGAAATCACCGCCGAAACGGTCTGCGTTGTCCTTGCCGACACCCGTCTGGAGGGATGTGCTCTGCCCGAGGCCGATACACTTGCCGCGCTTTTCGACCGGCTGGAGGAACTGCAATGAAGAACAGCACAGCACCCCTCAGCGCCAACCGCGGCAACTGGTTCGGCATCGGTTTCTTCCGTCTGCTTCTGCATTGCGGAGGATTCGGGATCGCAGTGTGGTTCAGCCGGATCGTCACCTGGTTCTACGCCGTTTTCGACCGCACTGCATTCGAGGCGACGGCGGAATATCTGAAACTCCGCTTTCCCGAAGATGCGGACTCTCCCCGGAAACTGAAGAAACATTTTCACCGTCTGCTGTGCGAACTGGCAAAAATGCTCCTGGTTTCGTACCGGGCCGGGATCGGCAGCGGGCTCCCCATCGAAGAGGAAAACCGGCACTTTCTGCCGGAAACCGGGGGCGTGGTGGTCGTGCTGGCCCACTGCGACTGCTGGCAGGCCTCCATGGACCTGATGAACCGTTCCTCGGGCCGCACCATCAATATCATGGCACATGGCGACCGCGCGGTCGGAATGGATAAATTTCTGGCACTTAAGGACAAGCACGGATTCAACGTAATTTCCACCGAAGGTTTTTCCGGAGGACTGCTGGAAGCCAGCGCCGCTCTGGAACGGGGCGAGGCGGTCATCATCATGGGGGACCGCCCGGTCCCCGGAACGGCGGCGGTCGAAGCGCCTTATTTCGGCGGGAAACTTGCCGTGCCGCCTTCGCCGTGGCTGCTCGCCGCCCGCAACGGTGTCCCCGCAATCCCCGTTTTTACCGAACTGCGGGAACCGCGTCTGCGCATTGTGATACGTTATTGCAAACCCGTCGCTTTGCCGGCGGCGCAGGACCGCCGGCTCGGCAGTGCGGAACTTGCCTCCGCTGCCGCCGAGTATGTCCGGCTTCTGGAAGAGTTCGCCCGGAACCGACCCTACCGCGTCTTCCGTTTCGGCGATACACCGTCCGGACCGGGAAAATGAATTCGGAAAATATCATGTTCGAAAACTTTCAATACAGCAAATGAAGGGAGAGACAAAATGGATGAAGATGTGACCGCTTTCCGCAGAGAGCTCAAAGAAAATCTGGTGGACTGGCTGCAGCTGATGGACAAAACCGCCGACGACATTCAGGATGATCAGCCCATTTTCAAGGAAGGACTGGGACTGGACTCCCTGGATGCGGTGGAAATCGTCATTCTGATGCAGCGCAAGTATGGGATTCCGCAGACGATGGTGGAAAACAAGCGCGAGATCTTCGCGACCTTTGCCACGCTGGCGGATTTCATCATGACCAACCGCACCAAGTGAGGTCCTGACCATGTCGCGCGCCGGAATCAGCGGAATGGGCGTCATTTCCGCCCTGGGAAACGATCTGGAGACCACCCGTAAAGCTCTCTTTGCTCCGACGGAGCCTCTGCCGCATCCGCCCAGCCGTTTCGAAACCGCCCTGGCTCTGCCCGTCTTCGAACTGCCGGAACCCGCACCGGCCGGAGACGTCCCGCTTCCGGTGCGTTTTCTGCTCCATGCTCTGGACGAGGCTCTCGAGAAAGCAAAGCTGACTCGGGAAATGCTCCGCACCATGCGGGTCGGCATCGCCCTCGGCACCACGGTCGCGTGCCAGCTCGACAATATTCCCTGTCATGCCCGCATCCGGAAGGGAGACCTGAGCGATCTGACTCCCGCTCTGACCTTTGTGAGGGGAATCCCGGCGGAATTTCTGCGGCGGCATCTCGGCACCGAAGGTCCGGCCATCACCATTTCCAACGCCTGCGCCTCGGGCTCGGACGCCCTCTTGGCCGCGCTGGAATTCCTGCGCACGGGCAGCTGCGATCTGGTCATCGCCGGCGGCTGCGACACCGTGAACAAGGTCGACTTCGACGGCTTCAATGCGCTGCGGGTCTGTTCCGCCGCGCCCTGCCGTCCTTTCGATGCGGAGCGCTCGGGACTGAATCTGGGCGATGCGGCGGGGGTGCTGATTCTCGAAGACCCGGACCGCGCCGCAGCCCGGGGAGTGACGGTCAAATATGAACTTTCGGGCGCAGGCAAGAGTGCCGACGGGTTTCACATCACCCAGCCGGAAAGTTCCGGGAAAGAGCTGGAGCGGTCGATCCGCCTGGCGCTCGAACAGTCGGAACTGGCCCCCGGAGAGATCGAATTCGTGAACGCCCACGGCACGGGGACCCTGGTCAACGACCGCACGGAAGGTGCGGTGCTCGCCCGGGTTTTCGGCGAAAATCTGCGTTATCAGTCCACCAAGGCCCTCACCGGACATACGCTGGGAGCCGCGGGCGCGATCGAAGCGGTGTTCACCTGCCTCATGCTCGAAGAAGGCCGTGCCGCCGCCAGCCGCCGCTGCAGCCGGCCCGATCCGGAAGTACCCGTTCCGCCCCTCGCGGAAAGTGTTAAGATCGCGGGCAATGCAGCATTGTCGACCTCGCTGGCTTTCGGCGGTTCCAATACGTCGCTGGTCTTCCGCAGATGCCGTCAGGGGAAAGCCGAGCCTGCTCCGAAGACTCTTTACATCGCCGGATTTGCCTTTCTGCCCTCCGGCGTTCCGGACCGGAAGGAACTGGTCGCCCTCTGCAGCAAATACGGTCTGCGCCGTCCCGACCGGCTGACCCAGCTGGCGCTGGCCGCCGTGGAACGTCTCACTCCGCTGACCTGGGCAGGGGAAGACGATACGGCGCTGGTGACGGTGAGTTCCTGCGGCCCGTCGACCACCACGGAAACGGTGCTGGACGATATTCTCGACTATCCGGAAGAAGAGATCCTGCCCACGGGATTTTCCCATTCCGTGATCAACGCGGCGGCCTCGTGTCTGGGCGCCGCCCATCACCTTCACGGTCCCACCTTTGCCATGACCGGATTCGAAGATCCCTTTTATGAGGCGGCCGAACTGGCTCAGGCCATGTTGTCGGAGAACATCTGCCGCAGGGTGCTGATCGTGGCGGCCGATGAGAACAGCCTGACTTCGCGCGCGATCGAAACGCTGCGCCGCACCGGGGCGCCCGCGGTGCCGGAAGGCGGCTGCGCACTGCTGCTGAGCTCCCTGCCCGAAGAAAACCGTCTGGGAACACTGGAGCTGAAGCATGAACTTTCCGATCTGCCCCGGCTCCTTTCCTGCGGCATTCCGGAAATCCTGCCGGAAAAACTTGCGGCGGCGGACCAAGCTTCCCGGACGGAGCTTTCCCGTCTCCGCCCGCCGTCCTGGGAGGTGCCGAATCTCTGAATTTTATTTGCAATCTGCGCTGAGACACTGTATATTGTCAGGCGTTTCATTGATCAACCAATGCCGCATTCGAACGGTGCGGCGAAAAAAGAGGTGAATACCATGAAAAAACTGTCGTCCATGAGCATTTCCATCATCACCGTGATCGTCATCGCCGCTGCCGGAGCCGTCGCCTGGTACTTCTACAGCGAATCCCAGAAGAGCGGATTCGTCAAGGGCGCCGAAAAGACCGAACAGTGGGGCAAAGACGTGGCCAAGGACACCAAGAAACTGTTCACCAAGTGATCCCGAATGCGGTTTTTGCGCAACGCATTCGAACGTCCGGACGGGAACTTTTTCCGCTTCCGCACGACCCGGCTGTTTGCCGGTTTCACGGCAGTGCTCCTGCTTTCCGGATGTTTTTTCACGGTGACCCCGGAACGGCCGGCTGAGAAAATCCCCGCGGCCGCCAAAGGCGATACTTCTTTTTTTCAGGTGACACCCGGGGATAATCTGAGCTGTCTCCGGATCTTTTTGCCGCCAGGGTCTTTCCGCCGTCCGGTACCGGCAGTGGTGATCTTCCCGGGCGGTGCCTACGCCGTCCTCGCGCTGGAAAAAGAGGGCAGCGCCTATGCGGAATTTCTGAACCGCCACGGCATTGCGGGGATCGTTGTCCGGTATCCGCTGGGTTCGATGTTCGGTCATTTCAGCCGTCATCCGAAAATGGTCGACACCGCCCGGCGGTCGATCCAGCTCGTACGGCACTATGCGCCGCAGCTGGGAATCGATCCCAGACGAGTGGGAGTCATGGGCTCCTCGGCAGGCGGTCATCTGGCGGGATCCTGCATCGTGTGCGGTGACGCCGCCGACCCTAGCAGCAAGGACTCCGTAACGCGTCAATCATCCCGCCCCGACTTCGCCATTCTCTGCTATCCCGTGGTCACGATGAAGGGAAAATCCGCACACCGCCGCAGCCGGGAAAACCTGCTGGGTTCCAAGCCGACCGAGGAGGAGCTGAAGCAGCTTTCCCTCGAAGAAAGTTTCCCTGCCGACGCACCGCCGGTCTTTCTGTGGACCACCGGAGAAGACACCACCGTCGATCCGGAAAACACCCGTCTTCTGGACAAAACGCTGACGGCCAAAAAGATCCCGCACCGCACCGTCGTTTATGAAAAAGGACCGCACGGCATGGGACTGCTTACTGCTTCTCAGGCGAAAAAATATCCCGAAACCGCCAAATGGCCGCAGGACATGATCGAATTCCTGCGTCAGCAGGGATTGCTGGGAGACCGCTGAGATGGAACGCCGGGTCGTCATCAGCGGCATGGGGATCGTTTCCTGTGCGGGAAACAGCGTTCCCGCTTTCTGGGAAAGTCTGATGGCAGGACGCAGCGGGATCGGCCCGATCACTCTTTTCGATCCGGCGGGACTCCCTTCCGCGGCGGGCGAGGTGCACGGTTTCGATCTGCCGGATCTGAGCCCGAAGGAAAAACGCCGCATGGCCCGCTGCACCCGTTTTGCGGTCGGAGCGGCAGGGGAAGCGATCCGGAGTGCCGGATTGGAGACTTCGCCTGAAAAACGCTCCGACGATCCGTTCCGTTTCGGCGTGCTCTTTTCCTGCGGAGCGGGGGGCGTTGAAGCCTACGATCAGGGTTATGAAACCCTGAATTCCCGCGGTCCCAACCAGGTTTCCGCCTTTTTCATGCCGAAATATATAGTAAACTCGGTCAGCGGCACGACGGCGATCCATTTCGGTCTGAAAGGACCGAATTTCGATCCCGTTTCGGCCTGTTCATCCAGCGCTCACGCCATCGGCGAAGCGGCCTGGATCATCCGCAGGGGAGATGCCGATCTGATGCTGGCAGGCGGTGCCGAAGCCTGCATCACCCGGCTGATCGTCAGCGGCTTCAACGCCCTGACCGCCCTGAGCTGCATCACCCCGCCCGAGGCGGCCTGCCGTCCATTCGACCGGCACCGGGAAGGCTTCGTGATCGCCGAAGGGGCCTGCGCTCTGGTCCTCGAGGAGCTCGAGCATGCCTTGCAGCGGGGAGCGCCCATTCTCGCCGAAGTCGCGGGCTACGGGACCAGCTGCGATGCGACCCATATTACCGCGCCCGACCCTTCCGGTGCGGGACTGATCTATGCCGTCCGCCGGGCGCTGGACGGGGCGAAACTCACCCCCGCACAAGTGGGGGCGGTGTATGCCCACGGGACCGGGACGATCGCCAATGATCTGGTGGAGGCCAAAGCCCTGAATTCGGTCTTCGGGGAAAGCCTGTCCGAGGTCCGGGTCAGCGCGGTCAAGAGCATGATCGGCCACGCCCTTTCGGCTTCGGCGGCGCTCGGGACGGCGGCTGCCGTGAAGACGCTTCAGACCGGATCACTGCCGCCGACGATCAACTGCACGGAACCGGATCCGGCGTGTCCCTTGAACCTGACAACACAAGGTGCGGTCCGCACGGAAACCGGAGCGGTTCTGGTCGATTCTCTGGGATTTGGCGGCCACAACGCCGCTTTGATAATCAAACGATGGGATAAATGATGATGAATGACAAAAATCGTACCGCCTTCATTGCAGGCGGCTGCCGCGGGATCGGCCGGGAAATCACGCTCCGGCTCGCCAAAGACGGTTTTGATGTGCTGCCCAGCTGCCGGAAACGGGGCCCCGAGGCGGAGTCGCTGGCTGAAGAAGTCCGTCAGCTGAGACGGGAATGCCGGATCCTCGAACTCGACGTCCGCGACCGCGAAGGCACGCGGAAGGTCCTCGACGAAGTCTTTGCCGACAACGCGCCCGATGTAGTAGTTTATAACTCCGGCATCGCCAAAGACAACCTTTTCGTTTTCATGGAAGGAGCCCAGTGGGACGACGTCATCGAGACCAATCTCCAGGGCTTTTTCAACACCGTGCAGCCGCTGATTTTCGGAATGCTGGCAAAACACGGCGGACGGATCGTGGTCATCAGTTCCGCTTCCGGACAGGCCGGACAGGCCGGACAGGTCAACTACTCCGCTTCCAAGGCCGGCCTCATCGGCGCGGTCAAGGCACTGGCGCGGGAAGTGGGCCGCAAGGGGATCCTGGTCAACGCCGTGGCGCCCGGGGTTATCGAGACCGAAATGACGAAGGAAATACCGAAAGAGATGGTCCTGCCCCTGATCCCCGTGCGGCGGTTCGGCTCGCCCGCCGAAGTCGCCGGCGTGGTGAGTTTTCTCTGCGGCAGCGACAGCACCTATATCCACGGACAGGTGATCGCAGTCAACGGAGGTCTGGTCATCTGATGGGACAGAAAAGGACAATCGTCGTCGGGTCCGGCGCGGGCGGCATTTCCCTGGCGCTGCTGCTGGCCATTGCCGGACGGAAGGTCACGGTGATCGAGAGCCAGCCCGATGTCGGCGGATACCTGCGCCGCTTCACCCGCGAAGGGATGCGTTTCGACACCGGATACCACTTCTCCGGCGGTTACACCAACATCATGTCCATGATCCTCCATGTGCTGGGACTGGACGATGCCGGCCGGGCCGTCTCCATCCCCAACCGGATCATTCTGCAGAACGCAGAATATGACCTGACCATCCCCGCGGGGACCGGATTCAGGGGAACCGAAGAGATCATGCGCAGCAATTTCGAAGCGGATGCACCCGCGCTGCACAGCATCTTCGACGCGATCGACTCCATCTGGCAGACCACCCCGATGCACGACCTGCGGGACCTGACTCCGCCGCATCTGGATATTTCCTGGCACGATGTGCAGTCGGTGGCCGATTTTTACAAATCCGTCGGCATCGGTCCGGCAGCGGGGACCGCGGCGGGCAGTTTCGCCATGTGCCACGGTTCGCTCCCGTCCGAAGCCTCCATGAGTTTCCACGCCCGGGTCGGTTATGCCCTGTTCGACGATCTCGCCCGCCCGGTCGGCGGCGGCGATCCCATCATTGCCGGATTCAAACGCGAAGCGGCCCGCCGCGGCATCGAAATCCGCACCGGAACGACGGTCCTGCCGTTTTCCGAAATGAACGCCGACGGCGAATGTTCCTCGGTCCGCCTGAGCGACGGCTCGGTC
>JAZUCR010000402.1:0-1925 GCA_045639225.1 Victivallales bacterium | reverse complement strand
TTCCCTGCATCGGCTGGATCTTCTCAATACAGCGGAAATCTACGCCGTTCTTCCCTACGCTCATCTGCACCGGGAAGCCATACCGGCGGCCGTCACCGTTCTGCTGCTGACCATTTATCTGGCGGTCTGGTCCGCCCGCTTCAGCGCGGCAGGGCATCTCGGCACCCTGCTGCGTCTGGTTCTGTTTGCGTCCCTGCCGGTCGTTCTGCTGCCGATGAGTCTGGTGCTGAGCTGTCCGTTCCTGTCGGATAGAAGCCTTCGATATGCCTGCTTTCTGCCTCCGGCCCTGCTGACTGCGGCGGGGCTCTCGCTGGTGCTGATCCTGATCTTGCCGCTCCTGACGGTGCTGAAAAAACGTCCCGGCTGGAAACGAGTGCTGGCCGCTTACGGCATTCTGATCCTGATTTCCATGTCCATCTGGGGAATTTTCTACGGGATCCAGGCGGTCCGGCGGATCAGGACGCTGGCTCGGCTCACCGCGGAAGGACGCCCGATGACACTGGAGGCGTTTTACGCCCGGAGGAAGAATGCCAAAGACGGCACGAAAAAGCTCTCGGAACTTTTCGCTATGATGGAAAAGCCGAATTTCGATACGGGTGATTTTCCGTTCAATTCTTCCTTTGACTGGATCGCGCGGAATGCGTCCGGAAACATTCTGAAGCCGGCACGCAAGGATGAGATGATCCGCGTATCGGAAGGCCCGTCCGGGGAAAAATTGACCGCCGGGATCGCCGAACTGGCAAAATACGATCAGATCAGATTCAACGGTTCCTATACGGATTTCAACAGCTTCGGACCGGTGCTCAACAATATCCGCAGAATGGTCCGGACCGGAGCAGCCCGGGCCGCCATTGCCCATTATACCGGAAAGACCGAACTCATTCTGCCCCGGCTGAAAGCAGTGACTCCGGCCAGCCGGCTGCTGGAGCATCAGCCGCTGCTGATCTGCGGGCTGGTGTATGCCAATCTTGATCTGATCCTGGGCAGTCAAGTCGTCGCTCTCGGTCCAAACGGACCACAGTACGCGGATGATTACCGCTTTTTCCTGAACTGGATCCGCAGTCGGGATTACAGCTCTCATGCCTGGCGCGAAACGGAAATCTGCGCTGAATTGTTGAAAGATTATGATCATGGTCGGAAACTGATCGGAAGAATGAATCCAGTGATCTTTTTCCTGATCCGTCCGCTGTTGATCGAAACGGCATTCCGCTATCTCCGGATGGCACTCCGTCGCGAAAAATATCTTGAGGAAAATCACGATCTGCCTCCGGACGATTTAAGCCGTCCGAGTTTCCTCAGGGTCATGGGGACCAAAGGCGTTCTGGAAACTGCGTTTGCTTTGAAATTATACCGTTCGCTCCACGGGAAATATCCTGCGTCGACTACGGTGCTGGTGCCTGAAAATCTGAGCACTCTGCCGCTGGATCCGGTCACGGGGAAACCGTTCCGGTATGTGGTGAAAAAAGATCATTTCGAACTGTTTTCCGAAGCATTTAAGCCAAAAACTCCGCTGCTGGTTTCCGAACCGCGCTATTGACCCGGTTCGCCGGACCTGGTTCCTGTTTCACGGACCATATGTGATCAATTGGGGACAATGCCTGTAACACAAGGCATGGAATCCCGCGATCAACGGACCTGACCGACTTTACGGACCGGACGGACAAAGACGCGCAAACCGGAGCGGAGGTAAAAATGCCAAGAAGAAAAATCGGCGATCTCGCGTCAGGACCTGTCTTCAGCGGCGTCCGTAATGTCCGTAATGTCCGTTAAAAGTTCGCGTCCTCCCAGTGGGCCTGCCGCCGCAATATCGGAAAACAGCCGCAATATGATTTTATGGTGAACCGGACTTGAAAAAAACGATAGTGATGCTATTGTGTCTTCCAATCCCAAATTGACAGGAGGTAGTTATGAAAAAAGTGACCCTT
>JAZUCR010000401.1:0-1707 GCA_045639225.1 Victivallales bacterium | reverse complement strand
AATGCTGCACGGGCATGGAGTGATTGCGACATACAGGGCTGAAAGCTTTTCGCCGACGGGAAATAATCCCGATCTGCTGACCAATTACGAAAACTGGGCGCAATACAGCTATGAACAGGGGGGCGGATCTCATGCCATCTGTATAGTCGGCTGGGATGATCACTTTCCCGCGGAGTCTTTTGCCCATGAAGTTCACGTAACGGACGAAAACGGAAACAGGACGGTCGATGAGGAGAGAACGAAAAAGACGACCCCTCCGGGAAACGGCGCCTGGCTGATCAAGAACAGCCGCGGATCGGAAACGGACGCGATTCCGGACGGAATGACCGCTGAAGAAGGAAGCAGATATCCGGAGAACCGGAATAATTACGGAATTGTCAATGCGGAGGGATTGCATACCGGGTACAACTGGATTTCCTATTATGATCAGTATCTTCAAGGCCCGGAAACCCTTGCGTTTACGGTTGAGCCGGAAGGAGTACGCGGCGGAATCCTTCAATATGATTTTATGACACCCTCTTTTGACAGCTATTTTGAGTACCAAAGCGAGCAGCCGGTATCCTGTGCCAATGTGTTTACGGCGGATCAGGACATGACGCTGACCGGGGTTTCCGCCCGGACGGTCCATGATAACAGCCGCGTTACTTTCAGAATTGTGAAACTGAATGAGAACGCCGGGAATCCGGAGGACGGAGAAGAAATTCTGCAGTTTTCCGCCCATTTCCGTTATTTCGGCTATCACCGGACAGCACTGGAAAACCCCATTGAGCTGAAGAGTGGAGACCGTTTCAGCGTGATGACCACCACAGATTTTCTGGACAATGCCGGGAAAAGGGTCTGGGAATATTCTGCCATGACGGCCTGGACGGAAGGGGATCGTCAGACAGCGGCCAACCCGGGAGAAAGCTTTATCAAGGAAAACGGGAAGTGGCAGGACTGGACGGAGAAGGATAAGCCAACTGAATCGATCGACTTCGACGCGTTTCCGGGGGCGAAGCCAACCATTCAGGTTTATGACAATTTCAGCATCAAGGCGTTTTATTCGGAATAGCGGAAGGGGAAAAAGAACGTGAAAAGAAGGGGTAGGAAGGGGTATTATTTTGATCAAGCCGCCAGGTCCGCGACGACATGCGTATACCCTCACGGAACCTGAAATATGGAACCCCCAATTGATTGAATTGAAAAGGAGAGAACGAAAATGAAAAAAGTGACTGCAATTCTGATGGCTCTGGTACTGGCTCTGGGCGTGGGATGCGCCTTCGCTGAAACTGCCGCGCTTCCGGCCTACGCGTTCCCCGGGGATGATCCGATCTGGGCGGCAGTGGCGGACTATATGCTGACTACTCCGATGGGCTTTACCGCGGAAGAAGGCGGCGTGCTGATTCCCACCCCGATTATCCTTAAGACCGAATTCAACGCGGAGGAGACTGAAGCAACCGTGTACGGAAACTTCTGGATCTTCTGCTACAAGCAGAACGGAAAGATTCTGGAAACCACATCCTGCGGAGAAATGCCCGGGGTGATGAAACTGGAAAAGAAGGACGGCACCTGGACGGTGACTGCCGTTGAATTCGCGGGAGACGGCGAAGAATACGCAAAGGATATCGCCCGGTTTGCCAACGGCGACAAAGCGCTGGAAGAAGCGTTTGCCATGAGCACCGGCGCGAGTGAGGACAGCATTCTTCCGCAATATCAGCGGGCTGCGGT
>JAZUCR010000400.1:0-1654 GCA_045639225.1 Victivallales bacterium | reverse complement strand
GCGAGGACGATCTCGTCTGGAAATATTACGGCTCGGTCGGCAGTGAATGGAGCACCGGCCTGGCTGCGCTCGCCTGACGGCGCGCTCCGCAGTGAAGAGCGGCTTCGCCGCGGGAGCCGGAAAACCGGTGATCCCGCGTCATCACCTGCAGTACGCGGAGCAGTCAATACGGAGAAGATCCATGTCTGAAAAAAGAAAAAAAGAAATTTGTCCGGTGCCGGAAGTCGAAGGTATTTTCATGGCGGCGCCGAGCGGGTTCGGATTTGTGGAACGGCCGGGGAAGGAAACCATTTTCATTCCAGCCGATAAAGTCCGCAATGCCATCAGCGGCGACCGGGTGGCGGCGGTGATCACTGATGCTGCCGGACGGCGCAATCTCGGACCGGTCGGCGAGATCCGCAGAGTGATCTCGCGGGACAAACGGTTTATCGTCGGCGAACTGCTGCCGGGACGTCTGCTGAATCCGCTGGATGAACATTTCAACGGCAAGGTCAAGATCACCGGTTCCGTGCGCGGTGTCCGGGTCGGCGACTGGATCAAGGTGCGTCTGCTGGATTCCGGCGGAAAATTTACGGAAGCGCTGCGGGGCGAGATCGTGGAACACTACGGTGCCGCCGGTTCCATTGCCGCCGATCTGCAGGCGGTCATTGCCGAATTCGAGTTGCCGGAGCCTTATTCCGAGGAGGATAATCTGGCGGCGTCGAAGATCATTCCGAAAAAGATCGAACGGGAGAATCTCGAAAACCTGTTTGCCGTGACGATCGACCCGGAAGATGCGAAAGATTTCGACGATGCGGTCTCCATCGCGGACGGAGATAAGCCGGGCACCGTTCAGCTCGGAGTGCATATCGCGGATGTGGCGGCGTGGGTGACGGCCGGGAAAAAATGGGACCGCAAGGCAGCCGAGCGGGGATTTTCCTCGTATCTGCCGGGCCGTTTCCTGCCGATGCTGCCGGGTGCGCTGACTGCGCTGATCAGTCTGCGGCAGGGGGTGTCCTGTCCCGCCCATTCCATTCTGTTCACTATCCGGGAAAGCTCGGGGAAGATCCTGTCCTGCCGCCGCGTCCATTCCATGGTGAAGATCGGTTTGCGGCTGAATTACGATGAAGTGCAGGATTTCATCGATCATCCGCACAGCCGTCCGTCGGCCTGGAGCGAAGAGCAGCGGAAAAACCTCCGCCGGCTGATCCAGCTGACGCGGAAAATGCGGCGGAACCGGGAACAAAGCGAACATCCGCTGGCGATCGAAACGACCGAGATCCGGGTATTGTGCAGCAGTGAGGATCTGAGTCTGACGGGATTGAAGAAAAATGTCAGCCGGGAATCGGAACAGCTGGTGGAGGAGTGCATGCTGGCGGCCAATTCGGCGGTGGCGGAAGAACTGATCGCGCGGAAAGTCGCGGGCATCTACCGGGTCCATGCGGAACCGCAGGAAGCGAAACTGGCGGATTTCAGCCGGATGATGCAGTCCGAGTTCCACATTGCGTCCGGCGACTTGAGCGACCGTGCCGCGTGCGAACGTTTTCTGGAACATCTGCCTGCCGATCCGCGCAAGCCGGTGATCCTCTCCAATTTCCTGCGTTCGCTGCCGCGGGCGGTGTATGATGCGGAACCGTCCCTTCACTACGGTCTGGGCAAATACCGCTACAGCCAT
>JAZUCR010000399.1:0-5118 GCA_045639225.1 Victivallales bacterium | reverse complement strand
CAGACTGCGAGGATTTCCCCGGCAATGGGAGCCGCTTCCGCCGCAGGCTTGCGATTTTCCCACAAGGTCAGCGGCTTCAGCCTTTCATCCGTAAATGGATACAGGGAATCATCATCATTCTGTTCCAGCCAGTCCGGATGTTCCGCCTCCATAAATTTCTGTTCCGTCCGGTGTTCCCACCAGAAAATTTCACGAACAAAATTCATGATGTTTTCCGGCGTCCACAGGTAGTGACGAAACGGCAGCTCCGTCAGGGCGTTCAGTATGGCAATGCCTGTCCCGGGCCAAAGTGTTTCCGCCTGTTCGATCTCCTCGGCGATTTGGAAGTCGCCCCAGTTGACGTACCGGTTGCTGAACGCGATTTTCAGGAAACGCTCCGAATCCGTTTCCGGGTCGTCCGGATGGAGACGGACTTCCAGCATCGGCTGATAAAATTCGAGCAGCGATTGCGGATAAATCGCTTCGAGCCACTGCTGCAACGCCTGTTCCAACGCATCCGCAAGCGGACAGCCCGACCGCAGAATGCCGGAAATGTCGATCCTCTTCGAAAGTTTGCTCAGCAAATGCAGATAGGCATTGTGCGCATCCGCATCCAAAGTGCTGACCCGCCATTGGGCTGGTAGATTTGGCGGCGCGGTCAGATAAGAGGCGGCAGACAGCGTGCCGGAAGCGCTTTGGCGGGTGTGCGGGAAAGTGCCCATAAATACCTCTGATTGAGCTTGTCAGGACTCTCCTGGGCGGGGACAAGCTCTCCGAAATCTCGTCGGAAGTGCTTTCGGAGAGCGGCGACGGAATACGTTTTGGCGGGTTTCATCCGAACTGACCGACTTGTGCCTTGAACGTGTATTCGTCGCACCCGTCGGCGGTTTTGACCGGCCCTTTGACCGTGACGTTCGTGAGTTCCGAATGCAGAAGCGAGTAAAATTCCGCCACTTTCTGCGGCGTCATTTTCGGGTCGGGGTCGGCCAGCGTCATGCCGTTGAACACAAAACGGCGTTTCGCGGGCACGGTGTTGAGGGTGACTTCATTTTCGGGCATCTTGGATTCCTCCTGTTGTTGGGTTAAAAGAGCGAAAGCTCGCTCTGACTGGCTTTGTTCTCCTCGGCGGCGCGTTTGGCGGCAAGGCGTTTGGCCGATTCCTGCTGTTTGAGCTTCTCTTCGGCGGCCTTGACTTCCGCTTCGTGTTTGAGTTCGGCCTCTTTCGCCTTGCGTTCCGCAGCTTCGCGCTCCGCCGTCTCCTGATAGGCGGGGAGTTTTTCGGCAAGAGCGGCTTCGATCTCCGGCACCATCCCGTTGATGACCAGCGGCGTGGCGGCTCCGTCGCTGATCCCCGCAGCGAACTTTTCTTCGCCGGCATAGGAGATCACCAGACGGCAACTCCCGCTTCGGCAGGCGATTCGGCACAATTCATCAAGCAGCATCTTCTTCTTCCTCCTTTCGGGGTTGTTCGTTCACCGGACAGGCTGTCCCGGTTCCCGCGGATGCGAAACCGCCGGAACAGCCCGACGAACAACCTCAAAACAATAAATCTTCAAGGTAATCCGGCTCCAGACCGTATTCCGCGATGACTTCAAAACCATCTTCGCCGTCCATGATGCGTTCAAGAATATCCTGTCTTGCTTCATCAACTTCCGTTTCGGTGTATCCGTCGCAGTGCATCAGCACTTCGCCAAAGGTCGGTCGTTCACTCATATTCAGCCCCCATTGTTGTAATTTCACACTTAATACGGTTCCGCCGCCTGCGTATCGAGTACACGGCACAGCGGACAAAATCCCGGCAGATTGCTTTCAAATCGTCATCACAAGCCGGATCGAAATGCGAATAGTCGGTCGGCACGCAGCCCTGTGAATTTTGAGACGGTGTCGCTTTTTTTGTTTTGAGGTTCAGCGTCCATCCGGCAAGTTTTGCAATCGGATGTTCTGTTTGCCGGAGTATTTGAAAAAGTGTTTCGCTCAAACATTCGATTTTAGCGGGGATCGACACTTCAGGCATGATTGCACCTCGTAAACTCCGCGCCGAACAACATACAGACAGCATCTCTGCCGCGTTGTCTGACAAACCATTCCGGCGGGCTCAGCGGTTTGACAATAACCGCATTCCAATCGTATTCCTTCCAATAGCCAAGCACCCTGCATTGGCCCAAGCCATTGATCGTTGCCTGAATCATTTCTCCAATTGCCGGGATGAAGGTATTTGACCATTTGCCGTTCGGGAATTTTTCTTCTCCCTGAATGACGGCTGTCAAATACAAATATCCGTGGCTGCGCCGCGGAGAGGCCCGCAGTTGAAACGGCCAAAGGTCAAGTATAAAGATGTCTTCCGTGCTGCCGTTCTAGCGATTGGTCTTGATGTGGAGTTTCAGATTCGGCAAGCCGGTGTGGTTGAGCCAGCGGCAGAGAATGTCTTTGGCATCAAGATTACCAAGCATCTGCTGACGGTCCGACAACAGAATGATTTCGCTATCTTCCAAGATTGCCCTGGCCCCCCAGACGGCGAGATACTCGCCATTCGGAATCGGGAACAGGCCCCATTCCAGTTCTGCTGTTTGATTCATTTTACCCTCACATTGTTTTCATTGTCGGTTTGTCCGGACACGAAAAAGCCGTGACCGGAAGTTCGCATGAACTCCCAGACACGGCAAACGGACAAAGCGAGCTAAACACCCGAATTCATCCGGTCGAATGAATCGAAATTTTTACACACGGGGGGCGGCAAGACAATATGTTTTCCGATTTGCGGGACAAAAGGCTCGTCATTGCCAGTCGGAAGCGGCCTTCCATGTTTCAGGCGTACTGTCCTTGATGACAAAGGGCCGTAAAAACAAAATTATACGCTGAACGGCTTCTTCCAATGTCGCCGGTGATCTCTCCGGCTTGATCTTTTGGATGAATGCATTCCATTGCGATTGTTTCAACGGATTAGAGTAAAAATCCTCTGTGAGAGAAATCGGGAAGTCGTCCGGGATTGGAGTCCCGCGTCTTTGAAATGTCCCGTGAATCGCTGTTTGTAAAATGAGAAAATCGAAATCAAAGGACTCGCTCAAGAGCCAGAGATCAAAAAAATCTTTTAATCGACTGTTTTTCATTCCCAAAACAGTCAGGGTTTGAAATTTTTCTGCAATTACGGTATATTGAGGATAAACTTTGATGGCGGGCGCCCCCAAGTCAAGCAATTCCGGGTATTCCATTGTTTCAGCTTCCGGGTAGACGGCATCGCCGACAGCAATATCGAATTGAAGAGGAACTCTTGCCTGATCGATATGGGCATAAAATGTGATTCGCGTTCCTTTGTACTGCTGTTCTTTCCTGATTTCGAAATACCGCATGGAGTCGAGATCGAACCTTACCCCGTCGGGAGGCACTTCTGTCAGACAGATTTTTTGAAAGCATTTCATCAGAAATTCGGGGTCCGGATTGCCTGAATAATGGAGGTCTGCATCTCTTGTCACGCGGAACATGGGCCCGAACCATACGGAAAAAGCACTCGCTCCTTTCAGAATAAAATGTTTCGAGAGAGACGACCGGCCCAGACGAAAAAAAAATCGTTCAGTGGCATACCTCAAGAGTACATATTCAAATTGGATCTTGTTCTGCAAAGCATAGTTTTTCAACCGTGTATTGACAGAATGCCCCATATTCTTTTTATCTGTCCGGCTCATTGCATCGCTTCCATATAAGGCTGCATGACATTGGCTACCCGACAAATTTTTGCCGCTTTCCAAAGTTCGTTGTAATCCAGAGAATTTCGCGAGGATGCCGTCCGAAGCGCGGCAATCGCGATGTCCAGCCCGATCCTGTTCCGATATTTGAAGCAATCCGCAATGGTCCTTGCGACAGAATAGACTTTGATCTTCTTTTCGCCGCAGGAATGCTCCTCCATGCCAAACGCAAAAATTTTCGGCGATGCCGAGAAAAACCTGATCGGAGGATAAGAAATGACCGGATGCCAAACGCCCTGTTCGATCATCATTGAAATTTCATGAGGATTTTCATCGGTCAGATCATGAAACCGAAGCGCGGAGAGCAGACAAATGACCCCGTGCGGGATCAGGGTAGCTGCGATTTCATAGTCTGTATGCTCGGAGAAAGAGGAATTCTCAAGGGAATAAAGACCTCGGCTGGCTCGCTGGATTTCCCCGGAGCGAAGCAGCGTCGTCAGAAATTTGGTCGGAATCCCCTGATCCCTCACGTCTTTTGCCGACACAAGAACGTGATCCGCAAAAAGTTTTCGCAACTGCAAGATACTCATTTTTTCCTGTCCAACGGTTGCAATTCCTCTATAAATATACAGCATATATAAAGCATTTGCAACCTGTTTTTGAGAAATTTTCTGCTCTTTCGGCGTTTTCCCGAGCCTCTGTCCCGGGAATGGATACCCCGCTTCCTCAAAACCAGTGTTTTTCTTCGGCATTGCGGAAATATCTCTTGCGCGCGTTAGCCCAGGCAGTCTGAAAATCAGGATGCCCCATCTCTTTTTCGGTGATGTCGCACGCATTCAGTACATCGTGCCGGCCGTCGCAGTTGATGCCGTATTCGTGATTGCACATCTCTTCGTAAATCATTTCTTCAAGCCATAAGACGTTGATCCCGTCAGGCGTATGGACGGCCTCCTGACGTTCCCGCATATGCCGCTGAAAGGTTCCCACGATCAGAGCGGTATCGCTTCTGCGGTGAAAACCGCCGGTCGAACCCAAACGGTAGAGTTCATCGGGAGAAGAGACGCCAAGTTTTTGCATCATCTCCTGAAACTGCTGCTCATTGAAGGCGAATCCCAGCGGCAGGGCGTTGACCTCCCGCTGCTGTCTGGCTCTCATTTCCTGATAAGTTTCCATGTTTTTTCCCTCGTTATGCGATTTTTTTCATCGGGTGGATTCCCTTGAGCGTTTCCGTCCACAGCGTGGACGAACAACAGTAGATTTCGCGGATGGAGTACCCGCGGCAGCCGTCCTGTTTGGCGCTCTCGATGCAGCGAATCGGGAGACGGACATCTTTGTCCAGCCGGATTTCAAGGAGACTGCCGCCGCCGCTCCACGGATCGTAGAGACCGGTCGTCGTCTTTTTGTCGAGCAGCAGCCAGCCGCGTCCCGCGCGGCCGGTCAGGGTGTAACTCCGATTGCG
>JAZUCR010000398.1:0-3521 GCA_045639225.1 Victivallales bacterium | reverse complement strand
CGAAGTCACGTTCCAGATCGACGGTTCGGACAAGAAAGTGACAGTGTTCACGACCCGTCCGGACACTCTGTTCGGCGCCACCTACATGGTGCTCTCGCCCGAACATGCGCTGGTCCCGGCCATCACCACGCCGGAATGCCGCGCGGCGGTCGAGGAATATCAGAAATTCGCCGCGTCCAAGAGCGATCTGGACCGCACCGGCCTCAACAACGAAAAGACCGGCTGCTTCACCGGCGCTTATGCAGTCAATCCGGTCAACGGCGACAAGATCCCCGTGTGGATCGCCGATTACGTGCTCAGCTCCTACGGAACCGGTGCGATCATGGCGGTCCCCGCGCACGATACCCGCGACTTCGATTTCGCGGTCAAATTCAATATTCCGATCAAGTGCATCATCCAGCCCGACCCGGCGGAAGCCGCCGCGCTGAAGATCGACCCTGCCGACGTCTTCGCGGGCAAAGTCTGCTGGACAGGCGACGGCGAATCGGTCAACAGCGCCAACGATCAGGGACTGGTCATCAACGGTCTCAAAGTCACCGAAGCGAAAGCCAAAACCATTGCCTGGCTGGCCGAACGCGGCATCGGCAAGAAGACCATCAACTACAAACTCCGCGACTGGCTGTTCAGCCGTCAGCGTTACTGGGGCGAACCGTTCCCCGTGATCATCATGGAAGACGGCTCCATCCGGCTGGAAGATGAATCGAATCTGCCTGTCACTCTGCCCGATCTGACCGATTTCAAGCCGTCCGGCACGGGCGAATCCCCGCTTTCCAAGGCGGCGGACTGGCTCAATTACACCGATCCGGTCACCGGCATGAAAGGGCACCGCGAGACCAACACCATGCCGCAGTGGGCGGGTTCCTGCTGGTATTATCTGCGCTACATCGATCCGCACAACGACAAGCTGTTCGTCGATCCGGAAAAGGAAAAATACTGGATGCCGGTCGACCTCTACGTCGGCGGCGCGGAACACGCGGTTCTGCATCTGCTGTATGCCCGGTTCTGGCACAAGGTTCTGTATGATATCGGCGCCGTCTCCACTCCGGAACCGTTCCATAAACTGGTCAACCAGGGCATGATCCTCGGCACGTCCTACAAGAACGCCCGCGGCGTCATCATCCCGAATGACAAAGTCGAATTCAGGGACGACGGCAATCCGTATGACAAGGAATCCGGCGAACAGCTCACCTCGTTCCCCGCCAAGATGTCCAAATCGCTCCGCAACGTGGTCAATCCCGACGAAGTGATCCGGGAATACGGCGCCGATTCCATGCGTCTGTATGAAATGTTCATGGGCCCGCTCGAGGCCGTGAAACCCTGGAGCACCAAAGGCGTGGAAGGCGTCTTCCGTTTCCTCAAACGCATCAGGCGCATGATCGCGGAAACTCCGGTCAGCAATACGGAACTGACCAAGGCCCAGCTCAAAATCCTGCATCAGACCATCCAGAAGGTCACGACCGATACGGAAACACTGAACTTCAATACGGCGATCAGCCAGATGATGATCTTCGTCAACGAGTTCTCCAAGCTCGCCGAAATGCCGCGTGCGGCGGCGGAGCCGTTCGTGAAACTGCTCTCCCCGTATGCCCCCCATATCGCGGAAGAACTGTGGGAGATCCTCGGCAATGCGGCGCCGGTCTCGCTGGCGCAGTGGCCCGCGTTTGATCCGGCTCTGCTGGTCGAAAACGAGGTCGAGATCCTGGTCCAGGTCAACGGCAAGCCGAAAGCGCGCATCATGATGCCTGCCGACGCCGATGCCGCCGCCATGGAAAAGATCGCCCGCGCCGATGCTGGGGTCCAGAGCGCCATCGACGGCAAAAACGTGGTCAAAGTGATCTGCGTGCCCAAGCGCCTGGTCAATCTGGTTGCCAAATAAGGAAGTCCCGGTCATGAAAAGTTCGCTGGTCTCCTACCGGACCACGCCTTACAAGGCGCTGGCTCTGCCTCATGAAAATGAGATCGTGGTCTTCGACGACATCGAAAAATATCAGACCGGCGGACCGGGCAAGCTCGCGACCCGGGTCGAACTGAGCCGCGACAACCTTTTCCTGCATCTGAAAGTCTTCTGCAATGATCCCGAACCGCAGAAGGTGATCGATACCAATACGGCCGATGACCGCTCTCTGTGGAATGGCGATGTGCTGGAGATCTTTTTCGGCGCGATCGCACCTCAGCCCTGGCAGCTGCAGCTCTGCGTCGGCGCCGGGGGAGGGCGGTTCGACAGTCAGGGTCGCTACGATGAATGGACTGCCAAAACCATGCTGACGCCGACCGGGTGGCTGGCCGAGATCAAAATCCCGCTGTCTTTCCTGCTGATCCAGGAACTCTCCGCCGGATTCAATATCTGCCGGGAATCGCCCGGACATCAGGATTTCACCAACTGGTCGATCGTCCAGCACGGCTTCCATGAAGCGGAAAATTACGGCGAGATCTTTTTCTGCGACTATGATACGGCGTTTCTGGCGAAGACCGGCACGGTGCCCCCGAAACACGGTCTGAATCGGGCCGAATTCGAAGCAGCGGTTGCCGAACGGATGGTGCCCGCCTGGCAGGTCGAACACGGTCCGTTCCTCTTCAATCCGGATCACGGACGGATTACTGTCTCCTGGAACACTGCCGGCATGTGCGGCGCTCTGCTGGATTACCGCGAAGCCGGAAAATCCGAGTGGATCACGGTCCCCGCGGATGTCCGGAACGGCGTGCTGGAACAGTCCCATGCGGTCCACCGCATCGAACTGGAAAACCTGATTCCCGGCGCGGATTACGAATACCGCCTCAAATCGGTCCGTCCGGTCAGTGAAAAGGTCGAAATCTATCCCGCGGAAGGTTCATTCCGCTTTACCGCTTTTTCGGCGGACCGGACCGAATATACGTTCGGGCTGTGCTCCGATCTGCATTCCGATGAAAAGACTTTCCGCGATCTGCTGCAGCTGCCGGAGGGCAGGGCGGCGGATTTCTGGATCATGCTCGGCGATTTCCTGTCGCATGCCAGCGGACCGGATGCCTTTTACACGGGCTTTCTGGATACCGGCGTGAAACTTTATGCCAAGGAGAAACCGCTGGTTTTCGTTCGCGGCAATCACGAACAGATCGGCTTGTTCGCCGCTGATTTCGCTCTTCTCGGCCATCCGTCCGGACATACCTGGTATGTGTTCCGGCAGGGACACGTGTGCTACATTGCGCTCGATGCCGGCAACGACCATCAGGACGAGCCGGGTCTGGAAGGGGTCCACCGCAATGCCGCAATGACGGATGAGGAAGCGGAATTCCTGGCGAAAATCTCCCGCACGGAAATCTGGCGGTCCGCCCGGTTCCGGGTGGCGCTGATCCATATCCCGGTCTACCGCAATGCCTATGACAGCAATATGACTTCGAAGCTGGTCGAAGCCGTTCCGGCGGACGGTCCGCAGATCGACCTGATGCTCAGTGGTCACGTCCACAAATATTTCCGTCTCATGCCGGATGGTTCGCTGACCCTGCCGCTGGGCGGTCATCGTGATCTGACCGTTCCGCCGAAAGTG
>JAZUCR010000397.1:0-2724 GCA_045639225.1 Victivallales bacterium | reverse complement strand
GGATCGAGATCGAAACCGAGCTGGCCAACCTCGATAAACTGCCGTATCTGCGCTGAGGCGGAAATCTTTTATTCCAGCACGGAACGCTTGCGGTCGGGCACTAATTCGCCTTTGGAATTGCGGCGCATCACCGGCCCGCGTTTCTGTTCGTCTTCTGTGCCGTCTTTCACGATCACCATCAGATTGTATTCCTTCGCGGGCGGCTGCGTTTTCTCCCAGGGGCGCACATAGATCAGCCGCAGACCGGTCCGCCCCGATCCTTCCGCGAGGAAGGAGAGGCTGCGTTTGCCCGGCGCTCCGCACAACTGTTCCTCCGGCCGGATATATTTGTCGCCGCGCAGGATCATCACCGTTTCATCATACGGCGGAGTGCCGAACTGCCATTGATACCCGGTGGTCGGATTGCTGACCAGCGTGACCGTGAATGTGTCGCCGCGGTCCAGATGCAGAGTCCGCCCGTTGTCTTTGTCCGTCAGCTCGTAATGCCGCGGTCCGGTAAACCAGGTGCAGGAACAGAGCACTGCAGAAAACAGGACCACAGCCGAAGTTTTTACCACTGAAAATTTCATATTTTCCTCCCAACTGATAACTGATTACTGAAAACTGATCACTTTTTTCCCGTGCTGCCGAAACCGCCGGCGCCGCGGCCGGTCTCGGAAAGATCGGCAGCTTCGGTCAGTTCGACCTCGGGCAGAGCCGCGATCACCATTTGGGAAATGCGGTCGCCGCGTTTGATCTCGAACGGCGTATCGCCGAAATTGAACAGGATCGAACAAACCTCGCCGCGGTAGCCGGCATCGATCGTGCCGGGCGAATTCAGGACGCCGATCTGATGCTTGAGCGCCAGTCCGCTGCGGGGCCTTACCTGCGCCTCGTAACCGACCGGCAGTTCCAGATGCAGACCGGTCGGCACCAGCGCCACTTTCCCCGGCTGGGCGACCATATCGACCCGTGAACGCAGATCGAACGCGGCATCGTCGAAATGAGCTTTTGCCGGTTTCAGATCTTCGCATCCCGGCTCCATGTTGAATTTGACTTGGATCATTTACTCCCTCCTTTTCCCTTAAATAACGTCTCCGTAAAGCGACATCGAGGTGGCGCGGACGATATGCACGTTGATGAAATCGCCTTTCTTCAATCCGTCCGGCGCTTTGAAAAACACCTGTTTGAACGTGTCGGTCTTGCCCATCCAGCTGGCGCTGTTGCGTTTGCTGGGACCCTCGGCCAGCAGTTCGAAATCCTGTCCGACCAGCGCATTGTTGTTTTCCGCATTGATCTTTTCGAGTTCGGCGAGCAGAACCTGATTGCGCCGTTCCTTTTCCGTCTGAGGCACATCGTCGGGATAAAGTTTCGCCGAAACCGTGCCTTTGCGCGGGGAATATTTGAAGATATAGGCGTTGTCGTAACGGACGGAGCGCATCATCTGCCGCGTAGCCTCAAAATCGGCTTCGGTCTCGCCGGGGAACCCGACAATGATGTCGGTGGAAAAAGTCATCTGCGGCGCCAGAGCGCGTAAATCATTGACAATCTGCAGATATTTTTCCGCGGTATAAGGCCGATTCATGCGTTTGAGCACGGAATCCGATCCGGACTGCAGCGGCAGATGCATGCTCTTGCAGACTTTGGGAAGAGCGCCGACCGTCTCGATGAGCTTGCGGTTGAAATACGCGGGATGCGGCGAAGTGAAACGGATGCGCCGGATGCCGTCGATGTCGTTGATCCGCGAGAGCAGTTCGGCGAAATGGGACACATCGTCAGGCATTTCGGACGGCGGTTTGCGGTCGAATCCGTAGGATGCCACATTCTGCCCCAGCAGCATGATTTCCTTGCCCCCCTGCCCCGCGAGCATCCGCACTTCTTCCACGATGGAATCCATTTCGCGGCTGCGTTCGGGTCCGCGTACATACGGGACGAGGCAGTAGGAACAGAAGCGGTTGCAGCCGCGTGAAATGGAAACGAAAGCGGAAAACGGCTGTTCGGTTTCTTCCAGACGGTGGGCATCGATCCCGGGGGTGTCGGCGCCCATGCGGAGATCGTGCCGCATTTTCCGGCGGCCCTTCTCCAGTTCGGCGACCGTTTCCGGCAGCAGATGAATATTGTCGGTCCCGATCACGAAATCGAGATGGGGGATCTTTTCGAGCAGTTCTTCACCGCGGCTCTGCGCCATGCAGCCCATGATGCCGAACAGCAGCCAGGGATGTTCCCGTTTGAGCCGGCTCAGGATCCCGAGCTTGCCGATTGCCTTGAGTTCCGCCTGTTCGCGCACGCTGCAGGTGTTCAGGATGATCAGGTCGGCCGCCTTTTCGGTATGCACGATGGTATGGCCCGCTTCGGCAAGCATCGCGGCGGCGGACTCGCTGTCCCGCTCGTTCATCTGGCAGCCGTAAGTCTTGATATAGACGTTCATTTCACCACCAGATTGTTGCGGTGGATCACTTCTTCGTCGGCATCGTAGTTCAGAATGATATGGTTTTCGGACGATTTATGTCCCATGAGTTTCCGGCATTCCTCGGCGGAAAAATTGGTCAATCCCTTGCCGACCAGAACCTGATCGGGGGAAACGATCTCGACCACATCGCCGCGGACGAAGTCGCCTTCGACGCCGATGATGCCGGAGGGCAGCAGGCTGGATCCGCGTTTGCGCAGGGCATTCACCGCGCCCTGGTCGATCATGAGCTTGCCGCTGGGTTTGGAAAACGAGGAAAGCCAGCGTTTGCGCGATTC
>JAZUCR010000396.1:0-10912 GCA_045639225.1 Victivallales bacterium | reverse complement strand
TTCGGTGTTGTTCCAGCGGAATACGGAGATGTCTTTCCCTTTGAGAAATGCGTTCCATGCCTTGATGTAGAACGCCACGGTTTCCCTGACGGTCAGTTTGTGTCTGCTCATCAGATTGTCAATCAGCTTTGTCCGCAGCGTCATGATCGGATGTCCGGTATAGAGGTTCTGACCGGTCTTCAGCATCCCGGCGAAAGTTTCCGCCCGGCCCGGATTTTTCCGTAGGAACAGATAGATGCAGAACGCCATATGGGATTTCGTGAAGTGATGGCATCCGGTGTCGGCGATAGTCGCGGCCTGTTCGATGAGCGCGGTGTTCTCATCATAATAACCTTCCAGCACGGGATTCCGGACGGCGATCTTTGCCGAACTGTCCGACAATTCCGCATCGAAATTGTCGTAAATCCAGGCGAGTTTAGTAAGAATGGCTGCAGTGCTCGCATGCTTGGAGCCCTTGATCTGGAGAACATGCCGGAAAGTCCGGGTAACGCCGCTGTCAATGGTCGCAATCGCATCCTTGCTGACGTTGAAGACAATCAGAAAAGTGACCGTCATGCCTGCTTCAATGACCGCCCAGAGACGATGCTGACCGTCCAGCACGGTCCCGTCTTCGGCGATGGTGATGGTCTGTCCGTTCTGCTGCCATTCGCCGGACTGCATCGCCATTGCATACCGCTTCATGGTAATCTGACTGATGTTGCGGTTCATGGTGTTCTTTTCCAGCATTTCAGCGGCCATATCGGGGGTGACGTCGACGAGTTTTGCAAAAACTTTCTTCATGATGTTTTTTCCTTATATGATGGTTTTATCTGTGTTTCAGAGGGAGTCGATGATGCGGATGTCTTCGTAGCCGGTGGGCCAGACACCTGTGTAGAGACACTTTTTGTAGCGTTCCAGCGCGGCCTCGTTGATCCGTTCGGCCAGGTCGAGAACGTCACCGGTCAGCTGCCACACCCCGGTGGCGAAGGGCTCGGTCTTCTCAATGGCGATGATGTGGATCGGAACAGTGACGCCGGTCACAATCCGGATGACGGCCCGGTAGAAGGCCAGCTGGAAGATGTATCCGTAACGGCGGCAGTCAGATTCGAACCATTTCAGGCTGTCGCAGGTCTTGAGGTCCACCAGTCCGGACTCCGGCGAAAACCAGTCCATGCGGATCTGGCACGGCACGCCGCAGTATTCGGCCCGAACCACACCCTCGGCTTCGCCCGTGGCGAGCAGTTTCGACGCGGCGGCGTGGAGACGGACGCTCCTTTGAAGATTCAAGATGAAGGAATAATCCTTGCCGGAAACGACTTCCCGGTCCTGTGTCGCCAGCCAGTCGGCATATGCTTTGGTCTTTGTGCCGTAGGTCTCGCCGGTCTTGGGGTTGATCGGACCGTCCGAGACTACAAAATCGTGGTCGAAGGCGGTACGGCCTTCCAGGATCAGGCTATGGGCGGCGCGGCCCAGAATGAAGGCGGGCGTGTCCTTCTGTTCGATCTCGCCCGTGATTTTTTTGCGGAAGAGAGCCGGGGATTCCCGGAAGTCGGCCAGAAGATGGCTGGACATGAATTCTCCGCTGCGGCTGCGGGCATGGTATTCGCCCGCAGGTTCATGAATGATGAAATTGGTGTTCATGGTGGCTATGCCTTTCGTTTTTCGATTGCGTTTTCCAAGCCGTATATTCACTCTGTTTTTGCAAACGATCAGAGATTTTCCAGATATTTTTCCATTTTTTCTCTTTTGAACTCGTTTCGAATGTCCTTGATGAAGAAATGAAAGAGAGAAGAATACGGGATTTTCAGCCGTCTTGCGATTGCTTTCATGGCAACTCCGTCCATGATCCACTGGCAGATTTGGCGTTGGATCGGAGTAAGCCGTTCCATCACAACCGCCAGATCCATCCGCAATTCCAGCAGCCGGATTTCATTTCTTGAACAGGCGGGGAAATTGTCCTCGGTATCAATGCTGCTCTGCAATGCCGGGCTGCCGATTGTGGCAATAAGGTGTCTCCGGACATTGAAGCTTCGTTTTTCAATCACATTACGGAAAAACGTTTCAAGGGAGCCGCCACGTTCCGGATCATATTGATCGACAGCTTTGGCGATATAGATCCAAAGCTCCTGTCTGATATCGTCCTGGCAGGAGGCCAGTGCCGGAAATTTTCTGGCCAGCTGTTCGGTTGTGACTTCCACTGATTCACGGACGTATGCGTTCGCATACACAACATCGAAATTGATCTTTCCCATTTTATACCTCTGGGGTTTGCGTCCGCCGCACCATTGCATTGGATTCGACCAATCCCGGCTGTTACACGAAAAAACGACTGTAACGGGGAATGATTTTGTAAATCATTGATATGCAACAATATAAAAATTCATAATTTCAGAATCATGTTACACGAAAAAACGGCAAATGTAACAGGCCGGTGTTTGGGGGGTGGGATTTCTGAGGTAAAATGACTGTATGACCCGGTAACAGGACGATGGTTACTGGGGGACTGTTACAAGTCGGACAGGAACTGTAACAGACTTGTAACAGGATTTGTAACCGCCGTGGTTTCAAGCGGTTGAATGTGTTTTTCTGGAGACTGTTACAAGTCGGTCAGGAACTGTAACAGACTTGTAACAGACCCGGTTAAGGCGGCGGGGAAGCGGTTACGGATGGCTGTTACAAGTCGTCCGGGAACTGTAACAGACTTGTAACGGAATATGTAACCGCCGTGATTTCAGGCGGTTGAATGTGTTTTTCTGGGGACTGTTACAAGTCGGTCAGGAACTGTAACAGACTTGTAACAGGGTTTGTAACGGACCCCGATCCGGCCACTTTCCGGGCAAAAAAAAGCCCGGCCGGAGCCGGGTGTCGTTGGATGAGAGAGTGCGATTTTGCTTAAAAGCGGGCTTTGGCCCCGTAGGCCATCGTGGAATCGCGGTTGTTGGCGGATTCAAGGAGGGTGTGCAGCTCCAGATCGTTGTCGACGGCACGTTTTATATATACGCGCGGGACGTTATACATCTTTGCCAGATCGCTCTGCCGAAGCTCAGGGAACACATAATCCGTATTGCTCCTCTCGGCCTGGAGCATTGCCGAATATACACCCTTCATATGTTCCCGGAGGGTCTGTTTCAGTTTGACGGCAAGATCGCCGATCTTGCTGTTCTTGCCGGGGGCCTTCGCCGGAGGCGGCTCCAGCGCCGGGAGCGTTGCAATCTGACTCAGGATGAGTGAACTGTCAAAAACGATTTCGCCGTTCTCCACCCGTGCCAGATGGGAGAAGTTGAATACCCGGTCGGGGGAGAATGATCCGAGTTTTTCGGGGATCGGAGCATTGCCGAGGATCAGCAGAATGGGTGTTTTTCCATTCGGAAGGTGGGGTATGATTTCCGGGTTGCGGTAGGTGTTGATTCCCGCGCAGGCGAAAATCTCCCTTGACTGCCCTGCAAGCGGCGCTCTGCCCAGACTCCAGAGGGCAAACGGAACGATCTCCGTAATCTCGCCGGAGCAGGCCAGGGATTTCCTGGCCGCCTCGAACAGCGGAGTATAGTCGATCTTCCAAAGGAACTGCTCTTTCGGCTCAAGCTCATTGAATCCGCATTCGGGGCAGTTGCCGTAAAGGACAATGCCGTTCTTCTTCTCCAGCGCCACCACGGGAATGGTGGCATCGCAGTACTGACAGCGGACTTTCTTTCCGATGGGCTGTTTGCGGAGCAGTCCGACTGAAGTCAGTTCATTATGATTCATGTGGAGCGAGGACAGATCATAGCAGTCCAGCAGGAATTCCTCGGCCACGCTGCCGAAGTCCAACAAGATTTCAAAAGAGGTTCGGTTGCACATCGATTCCAGTCTCCTGTATAAAACGTTCACCGATTTTTCTCAAATCATCCGCGTTGCTTTTCAAAGTGCAGTTGTTCTTCTGCACTTCAATGGCCATGCGGCGCTTCACCCCGTTCAGTTCGATTTCCAGCATGATGCGGACAAAACTGACCGAGACCAAACTCAAAGGCACATTTACCCGATCCAGATCGTGCTCCATGACGGAATAGATTTCATCATCGCGCTCCACCTCGTCCAGAGAAATTCTGTGCGACCGGCGTTTGCTCACCCCGTGATAATTGAATTCAAGGCAGGAAATCCAAACACGGGTAATCCCGATCTGGGGCATGGCGACGGGCATATTCCCCCGGTATTTGAGTCGCTCAATATCAAATGCGCTTTTCAGGATCTTTTTGTCGACCAGATCGTGACCGAGGACAGCATCGCAGAACATTTTTTGCAGAACCACCGCAATTTTGCCGCCCCCCAGATTATAGGTGTCCAGCGTCCCGAACTGCTCGTCATAGGCGAACACCATATTGATGGCCCGGGTCTCATTCCGCCGCTCCAATTCCGTTCCCTGTTCGCTCCATGCCTCGTAACTGTTGCAATAGTCGCTGAGGAAGACGAAATAATAGTGCAGCCCGTTATTCCGCCGCTGGTATTCAATCATATATTTCTTGCCCCGGACTTGCTTTTGCCAGAAGAAGGCGGAAATCTGCCGTCCGAGTTTTTCGCAGGTGGCCGGATCTGTCATCGGGGGCTTGCGCGGCAGGTTCGGGCAGCGACACCAGTGACGGCTGGGAAGACTGTCCACCTGCAGGAATACGCAGTTCTGATTCCAGAGGTCCCGGTGATGCAAATAAATGTAAAATGCCCGGTCGTAGCGGGTCTTCAATTTTCCGAAATCCTCTCCGATCTTGATGTCATGCTGCTGCGCCTCGTCAAGGATTCGGAGCAGAACACTCTCGTCCCCGGCAAGAATGAAGACATTTCGCATTACTGCTTCCACACGAGCCATCGTTTTTTCCGGCAAGGTCCGGAAAGCATCCTGGATCTCGTAGAGCTTGTCGTTGTCGAAGTCGATAAAATCCAAACAACCCTGATCGGCAAAGAATGCCTGCAGAAGTTTTCTGGATGTCTGGCGAATGACGGTCATCGGATTATACACTCTCATGGTCCGTTCCTTTCTTCGGTTATGGGGCTCGTTTTTCATTTGACATTTTATTCTTTTGGATGTAATTTATCACAGGGTATGGGGATTGAGGCTCCCCATACTTGAAAAAAACAAAAATTTTTGAATTTTTTTTGGAGATCACCATGCAATTCAGCAAATATCGCCTGAAAAGAATGATTCGCATCGTCGATATGATGCGAAAGGAACTGTATCCTAATTACAAGAAAATCCGAAAGAATTTTGAGGACGCCACCTTCGACACCTCAGAAACCATGATTCTCACCTGTGATAGAAAAACAGTCTGGCAGGATATGAAAATATTGAAGGAGGAATTCAAATGCCCGTGGGAATATGACCGGAGTCGGCACGGATTCTATCTCACCGATCCGCACTGGGACTTCGCTTATCCCGCCGACCTGAGCGAAACCCAGATGATGGCGCTCCTAATGGGGCGGCGCATTTCGGAGAACATCTTCCCCGAACCGCTGAAAGGAGAAATCTGCCGGGCGGTGGATTATCTGCTGAACGTCGCGAACCCGGATCTGGTGAAGTGTTCTTTCGTCTCCCAGATGAAGCTCTTTTCCGCTCAGACAGGAAAAGTCGACGAGGGAATATTCGACTGCGTCTACCGGGCATGGCGGGATCATGTGTGTTTGAAGATCACCTACCGGGATTATCAGGGTAATGTTTCGGAAAGGGAGATCGAACCCCATGCACTCTTCTTCCGAGAAAATAATTGGTATATACACGCGCGCGGAACTGGAGTTGATACCCCGCGCAGTTTCATGATTCACCGCATCCAGAAGGCGGAGCTCCTCGAAAAGACATTCACCCCGGACCCGAAAATCTACGAAAACATCCACTTCACCCTGACTCCGGTCAAGAACGTGGTGCTGAAATTCCACAAGGACATCCACGACTCTATTTTTGCCACGCCGTTTCATGAAAAGCAGGAAATCGTCTGGGAAACGGACGATCCGGTATTCAAACTGGTCAAGATCCCCGAAGCTCCGCTGGAAATTCTCGTCCAGAGAATCCTCTCTTATGCCGGGAAGCTGGTTGCAGTCAAGCCCAAAATTCTGAAAAGCAAGGTCCGGGAAGCTGCGTCATCGGTATTTGAGGCACACCAGGTGTGACATAAGCCAGCCAGACATTTCCATCGCGCGGGACAGTGAAAAAGCACTGCTCCGCGTTTTTTTTGCTTTTTTTTTGAAAAAAAGCCGATTTTTTCTGATCGTTTGCAAAAAAACAGTGAATATACGGGATGGAAACAATAACCGAAAAGGATTCAGAAAATGAGATACGGCAGTATTTGCAGCGGAGTTGAGGCGGCGAGCCTCGCGTGGCGACATCTGGGCTGGACTCCAGTTTTCTTCTCGGAGGTGGAGCCGTTCCCTGCCGCAGTGCTGATGCAGAAGCTCGGCGCGACAAAACCGCTCAGACCTCTTGATCCGGATGCCGCACCGGATGAAAAAGACCGGAAACAGCGCCTCTCCTGGCAGTCCCAGATTGAGGAAATGCCGGACGGAGGAACGGTTCCGAACCTCGGAGATTTTACTCAAATTAAGAAAGGTGACTATGACGGACAAATTGACCTGCTCGTCGGGGGGACACCTTGCCAGGACCTCTCCATTGCCGGAAAACGGCTGGGATTTGACGGTAAGCGCAGCGTCCTCGCTCTTGACTTTGTACGATTATGCTTTGAAACTGGAACAAGGTGGGTATTGTGGGAAAATGTCCCCGCGACACTATCAAGCCACAACGGAGAAGATTTCGCAAGATTTGTTTCTCTCCTCTGCGGCTGGGACATCCCTGTTCCACGTGACGGCTGGCGGAAGTCCGGGATCGTTACCGGAGCCCCCGGTCATTTCGGTGTATGTTGGAGAATTTTTGACGCTCAATACACCAGAGTTTCCCAATTTCCAAGGGCGATCCCGCAGCGAAGGAAGCGTCTCTTCGCTGTCGGATATCTTGGTTGTTGGAAATATCCCGCCCAAGTATTATTTGACGGTGAGATGCGCGGAGGGCATTCTCCGCCGCGCAGAACGAAGGGGCAAGGACTTGCCGCCTGTGTTGAAAGCAGCCTTGATACGGCAAAGTCAATCCGGATGCGCGCAGGAAAGTCTGAAGGCGGAGGAAAAGGCGCATTAATTGGAGACAATCTAAGCCACACGCTGAAGGTTGCCAACGATCAGACCATCATCGCGTTTCCTCGGAATACCAGCATATGGACGATGGATGCAGACAGGAGCAACGCCATGAAAAGCGCCAATCCGAAGAGCGGATTTCACGAGGCGGAAGTCGCCCAGACGCTGGACACTTTCACTCCGACGCCGCAGAAAGCGCAGGGCGGGCAGATGATTGTGGAACAACATAATGATGCATCCTTCTGGAATGGTGACGATGTTGCTGGGACTCTCACTTGCAAAGGCGACCAACAGTTTATGCCCGACAAAGGACGGCTTCAGTGCGTGATCGAACCGAAGGTTGAATCCGCAGAGTGCAGAGATACCCGGCAGGAGAATGTCCTGTTCCCCATCAACCTCTCTGTGACGAGAACCGCCGTCAGCAAGGACATTGTGCCTATGACTTCCCCTGCCATCGGCATCGGGAGGGATGCCTTCAACCAAGGGAAGAATGCCAAATATTGCATGTGCTTCGCGGAAGACTTGCAGCCAACGCTGACGTCAAAAGGTCCCGGCGCGGTCTGCTTCGAACACAATCCCACCGATTCGCGACTGAAGGAGGTTCCCGTATCACCGACTGTTCTTGGCAGATGGGGGACTGGCGGCAACCAGACTCCGCTCGTGATGGAAGGCAGGAAATCCGTCCCCGACATCATCGGTTTTATCAAAAACGATGCTGGCGGGCTTCAGCAGGGATTCTGGAAGAATGTATTTCCGACGCTCCGGGCGGCAATCACCCCGGCGATCACCTGGAACGAATGCTTCCATCTCTCATTCTGCGATGCCAACGGAACGAGGAAGGACCGGAAAAACGGCGGTCTCTACGTGACGAAGGCAGAAAACAGCCAGATGGTTACGCCCAAGGGACCGCATACGGAAACCGTCATCATCGCCCTCGACGGTGACAAGATGGCAAAAGCCGAACGCAAGGGCGACTCCGGGCTGGGCGTGAGCGAGGACGGTGTGATGAACACGCAGACGGCAAAGAATGTTCACGCAGTGGCATACGACGAATGCGTCCCGCTTGATCTCCGCAACGCGACCAGAGATCCGGAAAAGCACGATGAGCAGAACCGGCAGGGTGTCGGCGTTGGCGAAGACGGCGCACCGATGAACACGGTGACAGCGGCGTCCGTTCCGGGAGTCGGCTGGCAGGCCACCGTGCGGCGACTGCTCCCTATTGAGTGCGAGCGGTTAATGGGTTTCCCTGATAACTGGACCAGAATTGTTTGGAAAGGCAAGCCGGAAGAGGAATGTCCCGATGCTCCCCGCTACAAAGCGTGTGGCAACAGCATGTGTGTCAATGTGATGGCGTGGCTGGGGGAAAGAATTGATGAAGTGAACAGGAAAATTCCCTCACGTGAGGGAATTTTTGAAAACGGAGGTCAGAATGAGTGAAATCGAACCCGGATGCCATAAATGTTCGCGGCAATATCAGAAATTGCTGTCAACTTACTGGTATCAGCGGCGTCAGATCCGCAAAATGCGGAAAGCTTTTGCCGCCATCGAATGTGCTTTGACGCACAAGTGCGATCACGCCAAGGAGTTCATCATCGGAGAATGCGAAGCGTATCGCGGCCCATACGAGCAGAGGTGTCCAAATGACGAAAAATGAAACCATTGAGGAGAGTATCCGGAAGAATGCGTCCGGACCGAAGATTGCGGAAGTCGACGGACAGCGGGTCGAGCAGCATTCTCTCAAGGATCAGATCGCGGCGGATGAATACCTCGCGTCGAAAAAGGCTGTGAAATCCCGCAACAGCGGCCTGAAGATAACGAAACTGAGCCATTCAGGGGCGTGAGGTAATCATCATGTTTAAGAAACTGCAGAACTGGTTCCGAGCGAGAACACCGCCGGAGCCGCACTTTCACCGCCAGATCCGGGCCCGCTTCGATGCGGCGCAGACCACGTCCGACAACCATCGGCATTGGGCTGCCGCGGATCACCTGTCCGCCGATATGGAGGCGTCGCCGGAAACCCGGAGAACGCTCCGGATAAGATCCCGTTACGAGATTTCGAACAACAGCTACGCCAAAGGACTGGTCCAGATGCTCGCCAACGATACCATCGGCACGGGGCCGCGTCTCCAGATGCTGTCCGGGGACGAGACATTCAACGACGAGGTTGAGACCGCCTTCGGCAAATGGGCGGACGCGGTTCATCTTCCGGCGAAACTCCGGACGATGCGGATGGCGAGATGTCAGGACGGCGAGGCATTCGCGGTTCTGGTGACGAATCCCAAAATCCGGCATAATGTGAAACTGGACCTGATGCTGGTGGAAGCAGACCGGATCTCCGGAGACCTCCGGTGGATCGATGACGATAAAAGCGTGGACGGCATCACCTTCGACCAGTGGGGCAACCCGGTCAGTTATCGTGTGCTGAAGTATCATCCGGGCGACATCCGGTATATGCCTGGGGACGAGGCGGTTCTGGTACCGGCGGACTATATGATCCATATCTTCCGTCAGGACCGCCCCGGCCTCCATAGAGGCATCCCGGAACTGACGGCCGCCTTACCGCTGTTCGCGCAGCTGAGACGTTACAATCTGGCTGTGCTTTCAGCAGCGGAGGCTGCGGCAGACTTCGCGGCGATCCTCTACACGGATGCACCACCCAACGGCGAATCCGATGAAGTGGAGCCGATGGACAGCATTCCGCTGGAACGGAATATGATGTTAACCGTCCCGGCAGGCTGGAAAATGGGGCAGCTCGACCCCAAGCAGCCGGCCGCAAACCACAGCGAATTCGTGAAGATCATCCTCAGCGAAATCGCACGGTGTGCCGTTACGACCTATGGGACGCTTGCGGGGGACTTTTCCGGGCACAACTATGCCAGCGGCAGACTGGACAACCAGATCTATCACAAGTCGATCCTGGTCGACCGGTCGTTCTGGGAAAGTGAAGTCCTGAACAGGATTTTTGAAGTATGGTTCCGGGAATACCTGCTCACCACCATGCAGCCTCTCACCAGTGAGCGGCACACGTGGTTCTGGGACGGTTTCCCCCACGTCGACCCGAGCAAGGAAGCGACCGCGCAGGAAAAGCGTCTGGCGAACAACACCACGACGCTCGCTGCTGAGTGCGCCAAAGACGGCCGCGACTATATGTCGGTCCTGCACCAGAGATCCAAAGAACTGAAACTGATGAAGCAGCTGGGAATCCCCATCTCCGGAGATGACCCTGCAGAAACACCAACCGAACCGGCAGATGATGACGGTTCAGAACCCAAGGAGTAGATTTTGAGTGAATTCACCCTGATCGAAGCGGCGGGCGGCAAGCCCAAAGTCATGGGAATTGCTTACAGCGGCGGCAAGATGAATCTGCCATGCTGGAAACATCCCGTGATCATCGACCTTGCCGGGATGGAGATCCCCGACACCGTGCCGCTGCTCACCAACCATGAGAACAAGACGAATGCGAGAGTCGGCATGATTTCCGCCAGCGTCAAGAACAACACGCTGGAGATCACCGGCGAGATCGTCTCGGAAAGCGAGGATGCTCAGAACATCGTCGCGCAGAGCAAGGCCGGTGCGGACTGGCAGCTCAGTATCGGAGCCGATGTGAAGGAAGTCGGATCGTAGCCATGTCGTTCTGTGAGCCAAGGAGTTGTTCCATGGAGTTGTCTTCCTAAGACCGCTTGGCCTCCGACTTCCGGCGAGATCGTCTCGGAAAGCGAGGATGCTCAGAACATCGTCGCGCAGAGCAAGGCCGGTGCGGACTGGCAGCTCAGTATCGGAGCCGATGTGAAGG
>JAZUCR010000395.1:0-13627 GCA_045639225.1 Victivallales bacterium | reverse complement strand
TACGCCTGAAATCGATCCTCTGGTAATGAATCTTGCCCGCGCCTTCCGCTGGCAGGCTCTGATTGATTCCGGGACATATCGGAATACTGTCGATCTGGCCGAGGCCATCGGCAAAGACCCCGCGTTTGTCGCCAGAATGATCCGGCTGACCTTGCTCGCACCGGAGATCGTCCATGCGATCCTTGCCGGGACCTTGCAGAAATCCATCCCGATAAACATGCTGAGCAAGACGATGCCGGAGCGCTGGGCGGATCAGAAGAAGCTGTTCGGTTTCGAATGATGTCAAAGACTGGCGGTCGGGAGTGATCCCGACCACCTTTGCGTTTTAAGCAGACTGTGGCATTGATTGGCGGAAAGGCGGGGGGTATGCTGGGTGGAGTCAAGGCAGTATCGCTTCCAACGGGGAAAGTCGGCAGACTTTCTTTCTCTGCAAGGCTGATTATGGAGTCACTCCCGGCGCAACGCCACTTACCCCGGATCACCAGCCGGGATTCCATCGAATCGGGCTGGAAAGGCCCGAAAAGCCGCTTTCCGGCGCTGTTCGGAACGGATCTTGCAGAAATTTGGCAAAGCCAAAACCTTGATTTTCTCAAAAAACCCAGTCGAATTATTGTCCGTGTAACGCGGTGCTCATTCCAACTCCAGTTTGCCATACTGACGGATAAGATGGAAATCTGAGATCTGAATTGCCGGGACGGTGCTGTTTTCCTTGAAAGGAAGCCAACGGGAATAATTTTGCCTCGCCACCAGGAATTGCCAGGAATGCCCCGGACGAAAACTTGAACCATATTGTTCAAAAGTTTTCAAAGGCAGTTTGAATTCTATACTCCACCCCAGATCCCGGGTTTGCCAGTTATTGAACTCGCCGTCAATATGGGCTTTCACTTCAAATTCCGGCAGCGGCACATCGCTGTCCGGCAGAAAAACATAAGATCTGGAAGGGTAGAAAAATGTAGTTTTCAGTTCATTCGGGGTTCCATACAATTCCCAGTAATAAGTATCGTCGGCAGGTTTGAAAAAGAGCTCAATGGTATCACCCGTCGAATAGAGGTGCGTCTGATGCCGCGTCCCCTGCTGAACCACATCGGAATCTTCCATATCCACTCCGACATAGAGATAATCCTCGCTGTGCAGCATGCGGACATTTCCTTTTTCATTGAGTTCGGGTCCCAATTCTTCCGGACGATCCCCGATCCGGTTCAGAGGCCAGATATCCGCTTTCTTCCATTCCGGAGAACGCAACTGCCCATCAAGTTCGAAATCATTGCATTTCCTGACTCGAAAATCCATCATCACACCTTTCTTCAAATTATGTTTTGCAGTTTCAGCGGTCAGGCAAAAAAACAGACAGCTGAAATTTTCCAATCCTTCCGCAATTTTAAAATATCATCTTTTCAAAAAAATTCAAGCATCCGACCCCGGCTCTCCCCACGAAAAAAGATCAATTCGAAATACCCTGGCGAAAATGCAGAAAAATGGCAATAAAAACGGAAAATTATTCAATTGTATTCAACTTGAATAATCAATTTCCGGAAGTATAGGTAATACCCAAAAGCCATTATTCTAAGGAAGGAGCCGGACGATGAGTCTCATTGATTACATTATCATTATCGTTCCCCTGACATTTGTCATCGGCATGGGGGTCTACTGCAAAAGGTATATCAAAGGCGTTTCCGACTATATCTGCAGCGGACGGCTGGCCGGACGCTATGTGATCAGTATGGGAAACGTGGCGACAGCTTTGGCCGTCATCACTCTGATCGGGTATATCGAGGCGCATTACAAGACCGGGTTCGGCATCCTCTTCTGGAACAATATCCTGCTGCCACTGGGCGTCCTGATCAGCCTGACCGGGTTCTGCAACTACCGTTTCCGGGAAACCAAGGTGCAAAGCATGGGCCAGTTTCTGGAGATGCGCTACAACCGGACTCTCCGGTATCTGGCGGCGGGGCTCCGCTCGTTTGCCGAACTGCTGACCAACTGCATGTGCCCGGCGCTCGCGGCGAGGTTTATGATTTATTATCTGGATCTGCCGCAGGAACTGGTTCTGGGACAGGTCCGGATTCCGAGCTTCTTTCTGCTGGCTTCGTTCATGATCTTCCTGTGCATCCTGATCTGCTGGCTCGGAGGCAGTCTGGCACTGACCGTCACTGATACGATCCAGGGATTCCTGTGCTATCCGCTGCTGATCGTTTTCACCGTTTTTATTCTCGTCAAATATCCTTGGAGCGAATGTATTGCGCCGGTGCTTAAAGACCGCGTAGCCGGAGAAAGTTTCCTGAATCCGTATGACATTTCCAAGCTCAGGGATTTCAATTTGTTCGCCCTGGTGGTGACCTTCTACGGAACGATCGTCAACTACGCGAACTGGATCGGGTCCCCCGGTTCGACCAGCCCGCGCACTCCTCATGAGGGGAAAATGGCCGGCATCATGGGCGCATGGCGCGGACAGTTCAACACCCTTTTCTATGTTCTGATGGTCATCATTGTGCTGGTGACTTTGAATCATCACAAATTCGCCGGAGAGGCGAAAGCCATCCGCGACGATCTCAGCCGCCAGGTCCTGACCGAAGTCCTTCCGAAATCGCCCGAAGTCCGTCAGAAGATCATTTCCGAACTGAAACAGCTGCCATCAAGCGATCATAAGCCGGGCGGCAAACGGGTGCAGGACGCTCCGCTTTCCCATGACCGGAATCTGGACACGCCCCACCTGCAGACCGTCCACTCCGCGCTGAAAGATGTTCCGGGCGGACAAGGGATGTATCAGAAATTCTTCACGCTGTATCACCAGATGATGATGCCGGCAACCATGCGGAAAATGCTCCCGGCCGGACTGCTGGGGATGTTCGCGCTGTTTATCCTGCTGATGATGCTTTCCACGGATGATTCAAGACTCTTTTCCTCCGCCGTTACGATCATGCAGGACTGCGTGCTTCCGTTCAAAAAAGCCGGATTCACACCGCAGCAGCATGTCAAGGCGCTGCGTCTGGTGGTCTGCGGATGCGGGCTCTTCTGGCTGGCCGGATCGTTCTTCATGGGGCAGATGGATTACATCAACATGGCGGTGACGATCATCTGTTCCATGTGGCTGGGAGCGGGGCCGGTCATGCTCTTCGGACTTTACAGCAAGTTCGGCAATACGGTCGGCGCGTTCTGTTCCCTGATCACAGGGGTGGTTTTCGCGCTGCTCTGCATCACCGTGCAGAATTTCTGGGCCTCGGACATTTATCCGCTGCTGGTCCGCAATCAATGGGATCTGGCGTTCGGACAATTCCTGGCCAACTGTTCGGCTCCGTTTGAACCATGGATCGTCTGGCGCATGTCTCCGCACAAATTCCCGATCAATTCCATGGAACTGAGTTTCATCAACATGCTCCTCTGTCTGGTCATGTATATTGCAGGTTCTCTCATCACCTACCGTGGACCGTTCAACCTGGACCGGCTGCTTCACCGCGGCATTTACAACATCGACGGGGAAAACAAGACCAGGGAGAAATGGTCGGTCCGGAATGTCCTTTCCAAACTGATCGGGATCACTCCGGAATTCACCTTGGGCGACCGCATCATTTCCTGGAGCGTTTTCTTCTATTCGATCGTTTTCAATTTCTTCATCGCCTTTGTCGGAGTCATCGTCTGGAACATGTTTGTCCCATGGCCCATTGAATGGTGGAGCAAATATTTCTTCGTGATCTTCCTGCTGATTCCTGCCTGTGCTTCGGCGGTTTCGGTGGTCTGGTTCACCTGGGGCGGCGTCATCGACATGCGGAGGCTGTTCCGCGACCTGGCCAACCGGGTCGACAATCCACTGGACAACGGCATGGTTGTCGGAAATGTTTCTTTGAGCGACAAGGAGGAATTTGAAAAACGCGAAAAAGCGTTGCGGGAAAAACCGGAGGCCGGAGCGGATGCGGACGGGAACCGGCAATGATGTGCGAAACAAACACTGTTCATCCATAACACAATTGAAAGGGAAACGATGAAAACAGCATGGTTCAAAAAGAATATTTCTCCGGAAATCGGTGCATTTCTGGCGGGATATGACATCAACGACAAATCCGTTGCGAAGCTGGACGACCTGTATGCCTGCGGCTTGTGTGCCGATGACGGAAAAAACAAAGTCCTGCTGATCAGCCTTGACCTGCTCGGACTGGACGGCTGGTATATCCGGAAAGTGCGCAAGGCTTGCGCCGACGTCCTTCATGTTCCCGAAGATGCCGTCCTGCTTACATGCACCCATAACCACACGGGACCGGAAACCCGGACCATGGCTGCTTATCCAAAGCAGTTGAACCGGCCGTATTTGGAAAAACTGGAAAAAACTCTTACAGATGCCGTGGCAGACTTGAACGATTTTCGTGAATGCGATGTCTATTTTTATTCCTGTCAATGCGATGAGAACCGCAACCGGCGCTATACCTCCGGTGACAACCATGCCACATTCACTCCCCATCGCAGGGAAGTTCTGCCGTCCGCCACACAGTTTGCCGACCAGGAACTGGGCGCAGTCTTTTTCTTTGACGCCGAAACCAAACTGCCCTGTTATGCGATCGGCAACTATGCGGCCCACCCGCTGGCGGGACACTCTCCCGGATTGGGAGGTTTGCGGATTTCCGCGGATTTTCCCGGTGCGTTCCGGGATTACATCACATCCAATACGGGTGCGGAAACCATGTTCGTTTCCGGTGCGGCGGGGGATTTGGTCCCGAAAGAGGATGAACTGGGTGACGATGCTTCCCGGGGTATGGGGATCCGGTTGGGGAAACAGGCTGTCGGCGGCATGATCGAGTCTCAGCGCAATCCGCTGCGTTACGGAATGCCGGATGCAAAGGCCGGGTCCTGCATCAGAACTTTTACCGCAAGGCTGCGCAAATGTTTTGCCAATCATGCCGAGTGTCTCCCGCAGGAATATATGGGCAAAGATGAGGTCTCTTTGGAGATACAGTGCGTCTCCATCGGAGATATCTGCTTTGTCGGTGTGCCTGGTGAACTGTGCTGCGAACTGGGGCAGGAAATCAAATGGCACAGTCCATTCCGCCGGACGTTCATTGCATATAATTCCACGGCCTACATGAGCTATATGGGGCCGGCCAATTTCCTGGTGGCCGGTGGGTATGAAGCCGTCAGCCAGCGTTTTTCGGCAAAAGGCGGACTTGCCTTGCTCAATACCGCCGTCGAAGCTATGTTTGAATTGCGTGAAGCTATTTATCCGTCGGAAGGAGAACCTTATCCGGACCAATGTTCCGGCGACATCGTCAATATCCTTCCGAACCGTTGAAGACAGTCGGTTTCACCGGAGATTGCCGGAATGTCGTCCAATAAAATCGGAATATTATTCAATGACCGGAGGGTTGCATTTTCAAAAAAAATGGTTATAATTGATAATCAAAGAAACGAGCTGGATGTTCAAGCAACCCTCGGAACGTATGTTCTGCAGCTGCTGCCGTGCTGAGGATAAAACAGAAAAGGACAGAAAAATGAATGTATCAAGGATGGAAGACAAGATGAAAAAGAACGCCGCATTCAACTCATATTTCATATCTCATATTTCATATTTAAAGCGTAAAACAGCTTGCCGTTTTACGCTCATAGAGCTCCTCGTCGTTATAGCGATCATCGCGATTCTGGCGGGTATACTGCTGCCGGCCTTGAATCAGGCAAGGAAAAAAGCGAAAAGCATAGATTGTATCGGAAGGCTGAAACAGTGTCATCAGCCTTTGAATGCGTATGTGGATGATTACAATGGTATTTCACTGCCGTCTCGCGGAGTTCACCTGACAACCTGGGCCCATTCTCTTCACAGCTTGGGATATTTAGCAAAACAAGGTGCTTGGGGGGTGGGATTAGGCGGCACTAAAAATTGGAATTTTTTACAGAATTACGTGTTGTCTTGTCCGGATATTGTAAAAGACCTCGCGAAAGATAATCCGCAATATGCGGCGCATTATGGAATGTTTTGCTTTTTTCTGAACGCCTATGAGCCACTCACCAAAGTGTCTCTGGCGGCCTACTCGGTTGACGGCGTTAACGAATGGTTGATTGTGGTTAAAAACATCAAATCGCCTTCGTCCTGGGGGTGGATTGCGGATTCCTGGGTTGGCGAAAAGATGCGCCAGTCTTATTACATTTCAATGGACTGGACTCTCTGTCAAGCATCGCCCTTGAATGGAGGCACATGGCAGAATTATTCCGGTGTTATGCTGGCCCATTCCAAAAAAGGGAATTTCCTTATGATGGACGGTCATGTTGAGTCAAAGAGCGGAACGGAACTGCGTGCGACCTACAATGTGAGAATTAAGGATGAATTACAGTATAATATCGGCTATTTTCTCCCATACACAAGATAATAACTCAGAGTCAAAAAATGAGGAGAATCATGATAACAAAGATTTGGATCAGCCTGATCGTCTCTGCCGGCCTGGGGATCGTTTTTTGTTCAGAACCCGATGTTTTGCTTCAAGCCGATTTTGATGATACAATCTGTGCGGAATCTCGGGACGGGGACGGAGCTGCACTCCTTACGGCGGGACTGACAGATAAATCGGGAGGACGGAATGGAACGTCCGGATTGAATGTAACAAATGGAATAACGGAGACAGAAAAAGGAACAGAAGTCCTTTATTCCCCGGTTATTTACAAAGCGGAAAAGAATTTTTCATCTGAAGAAGGCTGCCTTGATTTTTATGTAAAATTCTGCGGCATACCAAAAGACGGCCGGGATTTTCTGCTTCCGCTGGCCGGAATTTCCGACTGGAAGATTCTGCCGGGTGCGGAATGGGCTTTAGAAGGCTGCAATCATTATTCCTTCGTTGCACTGGAGAGGAAAAAAGAAGAGTTGCGTTTTGTATTTTCTGAATACCGGTATCGACAGAAATCAACTCTGGACAAGAAAGGAGTCAAACACGATCTCTCCGGTTTTGCCTCACCGGATCATGAAAAATTTATACTTCGTTCTCAGCCGCTGAACTGGAAGGACGGTGAGTGGCACCGGATTACTGCTGTCTGGTGCACAAAAGGAAAACTCCGTCGGCTGTATTTAGATGGGAAACGGGAGGCTGAAGGAGTCTGTATTTTCCCCAATCCGCTTTTTACTCCCGGAGCACTTCAGATCGTTGCGGGGGGAGTAGTCCGCAGTCAACAGCCGCTGTTCCGTTATGTCATTGACGATTTCCGGATTCTGGATGGTGATTTTTTTATAAAAAAATGATATTTAATATTCTCAGACATAAATGAAATGACAACGAAAGGAAACAAAATGAACCATAAATTTGGGGCATTGGCAATTCTGATTATGGCGGCATCAAACCTGTTTGCGCTTGATATAACCTATCAGAAAGACGGGAATGCGATTTATCAAACTGACGGGAAGGAAAGCTTTCCTGCACTGGTCCCACTGGAAATATTGGACGGAAAGGCGGGAAGCAGGGCAATAGCGCTGGGAAAACCGCAAGTCGAACAGAACAATCAAACAGTATCGGCTTTTTATTCTGTTTCAAAACCGAAGATGGAAGTTACCAGTAAATGGCGCAAAGATGGCAAATATCTGCGTCATACGGTCGAGGTGAAGAATCTTTCCGGAGAACAGCTGTTTCTGCTGGTAAGGCAGAATATGGGATTGCCGGGAAAGCGCTTTCAGTATTGGAACGGCAGGCAAAACCGGAAAAAAGTACTTCGGAATTATGAAAACAATGATTTGTACAATTCTTTCCCGATGTGTTGTTTTTATACCGATAAAGTGGGCTATGCGCTTGGAATAGAACCGATGCAGATATTTAATTATATCGAAAATGGTGTTAAGGTGAAAGGAGAATCCCCGCGAGGCTATTACGGAGTCAAACTTGTGGTTGATCCGAAAGGAAGTGAAAAAGCTGAATTCGTCTCCTTCGAATTTACCCCCGATTACGGGTATTACAACGCCGTGTCAGATTTTCAGGATGCCTCGAAGGGAAATTTCGTTATTAATCCCGAAGTCGATCCGCGGCTGACCAAAGGGTATAAAACAGGAGCTACTCATCTCTTTACAGAAAAATTCCATAATCTCCCGCACAGTGTGCGGGAATATAACCGGCGTCAGTATGGCACCTGGGTATGGGGTTATGCTCCATTCCAGGCGGCGGGCGACTGGTATGGCAGAGACGAGACCATAGAAAAGAACCTTCATACGAATCCGCGGCGCAGTCCGACGAATCAGGAATTTATTGCCCGGAGAAAATATGCGATTGATTCGCATGAGGAATACAATCTGGCATATTACTTTTATCTGATTACATTTTGTGATGAAAAATTGATGCAGGCCCGTTATCCGGATTGTGTGATTACGGATAAGCACACGATAAACAAAGCTTCTCCGTGGGTTTTTGGACGCAGTGTGGATTGCCGTATGTGGGGTTGGAATAATAAATTCGGCGATGATACGGTCAAAGACATTAAAAAAATTGCTGAAAATCTGAACATCAGCGGATTTGCCTTTGACTGTTCCGCCGCACCGGGTATTGCGAGACAGCAGCCGGGGGTTCAGACTGCGCCCGGAAGAGCCTGGGATAAGGAAGGAGTTTACGTTCGGGAGGCGACCGCAGTCGCCAAATGGATGGATGTAGTCCATTCTATAAGGAAGGGTCCTTACATTCTGGGGACGGTAGGCAATATGGCAGGCGGCGGTATGAGTCTTTACTATTCCGCTATCCGATCGGATGCTTTTGGTTCGGATGCTTCTTTTTCAAGTGCTTTCAATTCTCTGGAAGAACAGGAAATCACCCGTTTTATGAGCGGCAATAAACCCGCCTTCTTTTCCGCCAATTTCGACCGGGACAAATACGGAACTATTATGCCGTGGCAAGAATATTCTCCGGAAAAGATCAAAGATATTTACAATGCATTGCGGGACAACATGATTCTTTTTATGTTCCGATATGCCTATTATCCGTATGCAGCTGGAGCCTGGGGCTGCGAAAAACTGGTCCGCTATATGCCGATCGGGATGGAAGTAATTAACAGCGGATATCAGACAATTCCTGCAATTCGAGTCAGCAGCAATGTCTGGTTCAGTCGATATGGAAAAGATTTGACCACATGCTTTTTCATCGGCAATCAGACCCTGAAACCCAAGAAAACAGACATTAGTATTGACTGCAAATATCTGGGGAACGGTGATTACGTGTTTTCCAGACTGCATGGCGGCGAACTGGAAAATAAACTGGATAACCGTTATACCAAACTGGAAAAAGAGCTGGCACGCAAAGAAATTTTCCTGATCCGTGCGGTCATGTCATTCCCCGCCGGAAGCAAAGGGGTTACCGCCAAAACATCTTTCAAAGACGACTTCACCGGCGGAACTGCTAAGGTTGTATTCAAGGCGGATAACCCGCTGTCCGGCAAGATCACCTTCCGGGTTCCGGAAGACTGTGAACCTGTGGAAATCCGTTTCAACGGCCGACCAGTTGCACAGAAAACGAACGGCTGGGATCTCCCGCAATGCAAGGATGGCACTTTGGAATTTGTCTGGCGTTCATCACTGTTCCATTTGAAAGCCAAAGATCTGTTTGACTTTGAATTCGGGAAAGCCGGAATCCGACTTTCCGCCGATGCCGACAAATTTGACAAGTATGCTGCAACAGCACTGACGGAATATTTCAAGTTTTATGATCAGGTAACAGGCAGCAAAATCGGCAGTCCTGAAATTCTGACCGGAACCGCAAAAAAACCTGTCATGATCCTTTTTGCTGCCGGGAAGCCGGGTGTTTCTCTTGCCGCAGATCATTCGCTGGTGATTTCTGCTCCCTCCGCAAAAGAACGCTTCGAGCTGACTCATAAAGTTATGCGGATACTCGATCAGAAATATTTCTATTACGGGAAAATCGGAGAGTATTCTACTGAATACACCAGAGATCGTGCAACACAGGAAATGCGTGACAAAGGCGGAATCGGGAAAGGAGCCAGCTGGTCCGGTATGTAAGAGACGGTTTTTACGGGATTTTTTACCATAGGAAAGACCATTTAAAGGCAGGAGGAATCATCTTAAAATTTGATTTTTAGTGATATTTTTAACAAAACGTCACATCGGGCATATCAAATTCTGATATGCAGAAAATCAACAGTTTCACAAAGCAATTCGAACCGTTTTGAAAACAGTTTGAAAAGAAAGGCATGTCAATTATGATGAAAAAAATTATTATCGGATGTTTGTTCTGCGCAGGACTGTCTGTCATGGGAACGGAAGCAGATGAGCACACCCTTTTTTACTGTTCCTTTGACAAGAAACTGGAGGCGGACAGTGCGGCAGGTGCGAATTCGTTCAAAGGCCATGCCTCACTCACAACGGACAACGGCGGAAAATTCGGCGAAGCTTTGATTATACGCGATGAAGAATGCGTAAGCCCATCGGAAATAAAAGCGTTATATAAATTTCTGAAAGCACAGCCGAAGGACAATTACAACGCCAAGACCGGAACATTGGAGATGTGGTTCAAACTTGGGGCACCGGTGAAAAATTTTCCTGATAAAGTGAGCAATCTTTCCAGTGTGCTTTATTCAATCAGTCATTATGATAATTTCGGCCAACCGTCACAATGGATGACTCTGCGACTGGTATATTCCCGCTGGCAGATAAACCTTGGAAAAAACAGATGGTTTATCGAGGTGGAAATCAATGATAAAGATAAACCAAGACAATACAATGGGCAGGATTGGCTGAAAAATCAGAAACGTGCTGAGCGGTTCAGATATATCATTGACCATTGGACGGAAAAAGAATGGCACCATTTGGCATTCACCTGGGATAAACAGCAATTCCAGCTTTTCGTAGATGGCAAGTCTGTTGCCGCCCGTAAATGCCGTTTCAATGGTATCCTGGCAGAACCGGCGACTAAATTGCTGATCGGAGGTTCTTACGGAAAGGAAAACTATGCTTTGCCCTGTCTGATTGATGAACTGCATGTTTCCGACATCGTCAGATATCAAAAAGATTTCACTCCGGGGAAATAAATGAACAAAGCACTTTTGATGCTGGCGGCATTATTCAGTTTGGTTTGTCCGCTTCATGCGGAGTGCCTGCTGGAAACGGACGAATCAGATGACGGAAAGGAAGTTTTTGTTCTTGAGAACAAATATATCCGTGCGGTAATTGCACCAAGCTCCAGCGGTCGTATTGCTGAATTCATGTTGAAAAAAGGGGAACGACATTTTTTCCCTGAACTCCTGTATAAAACGCAGGAACTGACGGAAGGTGTTTTTGTGGTTGCAAGGACAAACTACGCCGGATACGAAGACTGGTTTCGGGAAGTCGGTCTGGTCAAGCAGCATGTCGTTTATAAAACCAGAATCATAGAAAAGACTCCTGACCGGTGTACCCTGGCGGTAAGCCATACCAAAAGTGTTGGAGAACTGGAACGGATCATGACTCTCCGTTCCGGTTCGGCCGCACTGGAAATTGAAACCGTCATCACAGGAAAACCGCAGGGGAAAAATGCCGTAAAAACCGTTACTTACTGGCCTCATATCATGATCGATCCGGACCGACAGGGAGATCATGATGCCGTCAGACTTTTTCTGCCGACACGGATGCCGGAGAAGGATCATAAAAAGGCAAGAATGATGCAGAAAGTCCCTTTTACCTGCATCGTTGACCGCATGGCGGCTGCCGATCCGGTGAACATGGCGGATCAGTATCTGCCGGCGCAGCCGTGGAGAGTCGCAGGCGTGAACGGCATTATCCTCGGTGCAATTACCCCATTGGACGAACTGGAACCGGATGGCATCTTCTACAACTTTATAGACACCAACAATCCAAAGTTGTTCAGTTTTGAAACATTCTTCGGATGCAGAATGCTTTCTCCCGGAGAAAAGCGTTCGCATCATCAAATTCTTCTGGCCAGGGGATGGAAGCATCCCGTGGATTTTCTGGACCGGAATCTGATCGTTGCCTGTGAATGGCAGGGGACAGATAAACTGACCATGACTGTCGGAGGGATTGCTACTCTGAGCGGAGTTACTGCCGTAGTAGAACTTCTGGATAATGGAAAGTGTGTGGAAAAACAGAAATATTCTTTCGGCAAGCTTACTCCGGAGAATGAGGGCTCATGGAAGCTTTCTTTCCGTCAGAAAGTCAAAGATCCACGCATCCGGGTCGCTTTCTCGGATTCTTCCGGCAAAGTTATTACTGATGCCGTCATTTTGAAACGGCTGTCATTTCCTTTGAAAAGCCGGAATCCATGAAATTTGATCCCTGCATTGATGGTTAAAGGAGTCAAACATGTTTTTTCAGCGCAGCATTCTGCTGAATCATCCCACAGGATGCAGGAAGAGCCGTCTGGCTCCGAACCATTCTCTCACATTCGATTTTCAGGTCCCTGCGCGAGACAGAAAGATAAGTTACGCACTGCGGATAAGCGGGGAAACCGATGAATTCTGGAAATGGAGATGCGAAAACGGGAATCCCTACTGGCTGGCGGAAACCATTGAGGACTCCCTCGTCCGGGAAATCTTTCCGGAAGAGAATTACGCATTGCTCCTTTCCGGAGAAACCGATGAATTTGAACGCAATGCCTGGATGCTGCTGAAATCGGGGACATTCCAGCCGGGTGCCGAATACAGTTTCGAAGTGTTCGCCCGGAGCGAGGACCTGGTCTTTGCCGAGGACGGAGAAGCCGTCTGCGAACTGGGAATTTACCTCCGGAAAGATGGTCGTGCCCTGGATGATGTTTACGATCTTCCCGACAAGCTGATTCGGCTGAACGCCGCACCCGGAACGCATGAATCGGAAAAACTCACGGAAACGTTCATAATGCCGGAAGATGCGGTTGCACTGCTGATCCGCATCGGGTATCGCCGGGCTTCGGGGAAAGTTTGGTTCGGAACACCACGTTTGCTGACTGACGGTCAAGACTCACCGGTTCCGCTTTTTGACACCACCCAGTATCATTTCCCCGAATTCAACTGGCTGGGGGAAAATCTGGACAAACGCTATGACCCGTGTTTTGAAATGCTGGCGGACGGGAAGAGGTTCTTTTACGGGAAAAAATACAATCCGATCTACCGCAGACCGGATTTCACGGTGGATCTGCCGGAATTGCAGCCGGGAAAGCATACTCTCTCGATCCGTCTGATTGCGGATTATCCCAATTCGCCGGGTTTTCTGCTGTTCGGCCTCGAACTTCTGGAAGAGGGAGCCGACACCTTCGAAATTCTGGCTTCGCCGGAATTTTTCCCGGAAAATACGCCGTGTCCGATCCTGATCCGGACCAATGAGGATAACGTAACGATCGGAAATGCATTGTTTGCGAAACGCGGATTTCATGTGCTGACACTTCCTCCGATGGAGGCGGGCGGAGCGCGGCAGATCGAACTTTGCTCGGGAACTTGCTGCCGGACGGTGGAAATCAGTTCCATAACGGCGGGAAAACCGGACGGACTGCGGCTGTCGACCAGCGACGCGGTTTTCATCCATCAGAGTCCGGAAGATTTCCTCCGTTATCTGCAATGGTATGCGGGAAACCGGATCGGAAATACCCTGCGTTTCCGTCCCTGCTGGCGCTGGAGCGGTTCACGCTCATGCGATCAAGCCGCCTGGGAAACTATTCTGCCTCTGCTGCGGGAACTGAAGATGGATTATGTCCTGCAAGTGGATGCGCGTGAA
>JAZUCR010000394.1:0-7179 GCA_045639225.1 Victivallales bacterium | reverse complement strand
TTAGTCGTGCGCCCTGCCGGGCGCACCATTGAAAAATCGATAACGCTGTGTTATCTTATTTTTTGCATGATTATGATGAATCGTTATTGAAAATGAACTTTTATCTGACAGGCGGAACCGAAGGGTTCAGAAAATTCGTTCGGGGATTATGCGGACCGGACGACCGGCTGCACCAGTATGACGATCCGGAAAAATTGCCGGAAAATGACCGGGACGGAGTGTATTTCCTGCTGCCCCGCTATGAGGCAGGTCTGCATTCCATTCCGGAACTGTCATTCGAAAAAACGGAGGGGTTTCTGGAAACCATCCGCCGGGGAGGCCGGTTCTATTTCGAAAACCTGACCGCCAGAGACAACTGCCGCCGGCGGCTGACCGGATTGCAGACCATGGGAAATTTCCGGCATCTGTTCAAAGAGTGTATCCTGTATGACGGCATGATCCTTCAGGCAAGAAAATCATATTATTTTCCCGGTCATAATTATATGAAACCGGAAAAAGACTTCACGAGCTTCGAGTCGCGGCAATTCCGGATGTCCTTCAGAAACTTTCCGTGCTGGAAGAGGCGTTTCGCAGACAATGGACAGCACATTTCCGGTTCAGTGGCATGGAATCAATCCAGCTGCGGTTCGGCGGGTTGTCCGCACGCTTCCGGGAATTGGCCCTGCGCATCGAAGAAATTGAAGAAAGTGCGGATGCAGTCTTTCCTGAACTTGAAATACGGAAAGATCACCGATGCGACCCCGTCAGCGAAAAATACTCGGATTTTTCTGTATCCGGCATTTGACTTGCATAACCACAGGGTAAGGTCCTATTCTTATTCCACGGCAATGCTGACATTGTCCACTTGCGCTTCACAGCGGAAGGCATTGAATGCAAAGCGCATTATTTCATCCTTTTTGACTGTATAGACGAAGGAGAATTTCTGCCATTTTTCCGTAAGGGAAAACGCTTTTGCCGGGTATTCTGTCTTGATGAACTTTCCGGAATCCTTCCGGAACCGGATAATTCCGCAATCCAAAAGACCTTTTCCTTTTGCTTCAAAGGAGATGCGGAGAGTATCCCCTTCTTTGAGCGTTTCAGGCAGTGGATGATTGGCAAAGACCCTGGTTATGTAGAGTGTCTCCACATAGGGGGGCGGTTCCATTTTGATTCCATAAACGGCTTTGTCTTTTTGTTGAAGAGAGGGAAACCATGTCGTCGGGACGTATTTTAAAACCTTCATCCCATAGTATTTACGTTTATTTTCCACTATTCTGTTGAACAGCCCGTTGATGATGGGGGACCCCACCTGCAGCGGGAAGAACCTGACGGTATCGTGATATAAATTGCCGCCGAGGGAGTAGTGGCTTTCTATGAGTTTGTCGGTAAAGACATACCGGTTGATGGCAATATTGCATTTCCAGTTGGCTCCGTTGCGGATGTCTCCCATCATCTCTGCAGGGACTTTGATCTCCATGGTATAGCCATCGCCGGTTTTCCGGAGTTTATGTTCTGCCCCTATCTCATACCTGATATTTCCCGGGCATCGGGTTTCATATTTTTCTCCGTTCAATGTGAAGGCGAGATGATAATACTCATCGGAGGCAGTCTGCGGATGGAGGAAAAGCTCGATGGAGCTTCTTTCCCAGATATTGTTTCCCTTATGGAGTTTTGCAATAAGGGGTTCTTTTGCCTGTATAAGAAAGTAGAGGTATTTACTGTCGGAAAGGATCCCGCAACTTGCAGCAAGTTCTTTGGGGATGGGGGCGTGCTTGCTGCTTCTGGAAATATTTCTGAAATCCGTCGTATAAAAGGCTTTTTCCCAAGCTTTTTCATCACCTTTCCCATCAATAACGATCTTGCCGGAAGCGGTAGGGGCAGTCATTAATTTTTTCTGATGCTCTTTATAGTCATCATTGGCCTTGACCCAGTATTTGACAAGGAACTTTCTGTCCAATCCGATACGGTAGAGAAGTATCTTATCGTTTCCGGCAAGTTTTTCCGCCTCCTTGAGAAGAGCAAAAAGTTCATCTTTGCTGCCGGGAGTATTGAGGAGAAGGGGAAGACGCTCATTGTTGAAGGGGTAGCCAAGGCAGTTTTTGTTTTCTTTCCAGAGCTTTCTCCGCAGGGCATGATACTTTTTCATGGCAGGATAGGCATTGCCATAGTACTTGCTTTCAATATCGTCAAGGAGTGCCGCCGGATCAAGATCAGGATCCCAGAGCAGTTTCCCTGTAAGATATAACCATTGCCAGAGGGAAGGGAGTTTTTCATTTCCTTCTCTTGACTTTTCATTTCGTTCCCAGGAAACACTGTCTTCAAAGAAGGTCTCCTCTTCCCAGCCTGTGACGCCGGCCTTGTGGAAATACCGGATATCTTCTGCCTGGGTGAGTTCCTGAGGGGTATAGTTCCGTCCGGCGGAGCAGAGGAAATACTCATAGATGGAAACTCTTTTATTCCTGGCAATATACTCTTTGAGCCATGCTTTATGGGTGTCATTTCTGTGGCAGGAACTTGTCATAGAGTGGGCGTAGCATCTTTCAAGGGTCATATAAAGGAAATGGGTCCGGGGATCCAATTTGACCTCCCTGGCGGGCGGTTTGCGGTAAACATTATACGCCCAGATGGTCAGCTGGGCATCTGGGATCTCCTTGTAGACCATATCAAAGATCGCCTTGATGGTCTTTTGATAGAGAGTGGTGATATTTCTCCAGTTGTATTCCGATAACCCGTTTTCTTTGATGCAGTTTTGGCATTCGCACCAGCCTCTTCCCATATCAGAAAGACCCGTACCCTGAATATAGAGGATCCCTTTATTCTTTTTCTCCCTGATGTTTTTGATAATGTATTCGGCGGCAAGTCGTCTGACATCCGGGTTGCTCATGCAGTATGCGGTACAAGAGATATCGGCTTCGGGCCTTTTCCCATTGACAAGGGCGAAATATTCCGGATGAAGTTTGAAATATTTTTTTGCCGGGATGGCACGCTGAAAGAATGAGTGATCATTTTCTTCCCAGACATCCTGCGTGCGGGGTTCATAAAGGGCGGTCTGCTCGGCATTTTTCCTTTTGATCCTGCCGGGATGAAAGTAGGCTGCACGCATCTGAAACCCCCCTTTGACACTCCATTTTACCCCATTGACGGGCTGATCAATCCAATTCCAGCCGGAGAGGACAAGAAGGCGTCTCCGGAAAGCCGGTTCTTTCACAAATCCCTGCTCCTTAATGGTGATTCTGCTGCTCTTTTTACTGGGGACATACTCTCCGGGGTCCATCTTGTTGGCGGGTTTGAAAAAGCGAATCCCGAGTTCTTTTTCCAGAAACTGGTAAACGGCAAAAAGTTCTCCGGTCTTGCTCTTTCCGGCAAAAAATGCCTTGTTGCCTTTAATATAGAGAATATAGGAATCTTCCGCATTGGTTCCGGCAAGCTTTTTTTTCAGAGAAGCCGGGATCTCCTTAAAGTCGGAAGCCAGCCCTATGCAGATAAAGTTCTCTGCTTTTTCCGTATCATTTGTGAGCCTTATACCGGAAACTTTTTTGATATAAGCTTTCAGCTCATCGGCGGCAAGAACAGTGCTTTTCAAAGGCTTTTCCGGAAGGATGACAGCAGTCTTTTCCGTAATGTCAAATCCAGGAAGTTCCATAAAGAGGAGTGTAAAAAGCACAAAGATTCCAAATACTTTTTGTTTCATGTTCTCATTTCTCTTTTTGTTATAGTCACTCTCAATACCGGCCGGGCAGAAAATATATGATCCCTGAACCGGCAATTTCTGTCTGATCTTTTTACCTGTTCTTACAGAGGAATCCACTCATTCGATACCCTGTGACCCCGTTTGAGATTTCGGACAGAACCATCCAGAAAGAGGGAGCTATTGTTTCCATTGTGAATATACCCATTGGGTCCGTAAGCACTGCCCCAGGAATTGTTGTTCCAATAGTATGGGATCGTCTGTTCGTCATTTGAAGTATAGGCATTGAGAGGTGTGAGGTAGATGTTGCTGAATTTTTTTTCCACCATAAGGATAGTCCCATTCATAATCGTACTCAATTTCCGGTTCATTGAACGCCAGGAGGGACCGCTGGAACCATGGAGGATCCAGGCTCCATTTTTAGGCGGGTAGATGGCCTGGGGGGAATCATAACGCATGGTGGGACCGTAACTGGTCAGGTACATGTTTTTGACAGCATTTTCATAAGGGGTCATGGAAGGACACAGGAGAAGCCCTTTGTTGCAGGTCGTGGAATGAAGCAGATAGGAACCGGTTCCTCCTGCCTTGTTGATATAAGCGGGGATCAGGAATGAACTCCAGTAATAGCCTCTGGGCAGATATTCATTGTAATCTCCCACATAATGAAAAATAGCCAGTCCGATCTGCTTGAGATTGTTTACGCAGGCGATTTTTCTGGCTTTTTCCCTTGCCATTTTCAATGCCGGCAGCAGCATGCCGGCCAGAATGGCAATGATGGCAATCACAATCAGGAGCTCTATCAAAGTAAAAATCCTGTATCTTTGTTTTGTGTCCCGAAGCAAAATTCCGGTTCCATGGGCAGTTTCCTTCGTGCGGTTTTCTTTTTCGTTGCTTTTCATGAGTGACTTTGCATTCATCTTTCAATGTTCTCCTTTCATGCCATGCACTGTGAGATTGTTAATATTCCGATATAAGCTGACTTTCAAATTTCAAATCAAAATGCAATTCGGAACGATCCGGTTCCAGTTCATTCATGAACTCGATGCCGTATTCCGGACGCTCCGGTTCACGGGCGATTTCCACGATCACAAACGAATAAAACGGGGAATTCACATAATACTGCTCACCCCGGTGCAGACTGCGCAGCACAAATTGGTGTTCTCCCGGCCCGACGATCCCGTGCAGGGGGATCCAGACCGATTCCGTACCGTTCACAATCATATCATCCTTCGGTGTCTTTTCACGCAGGAAGCCGGACTTCCCTATGTAACCGAGTTTTCTTTCTCCGTTTTCCGTCTTTTCACAGAGCTCACAGTAATTGTCGTACAGATCCTGGATCATGGAGCCTTCATAGGAGATTGGCAGATCGGGGATCCTTACACGCAGGAACCATTCAGTGGCGGAACCGTGTCCGGCCCGGTTTTTGCGCTGTTCCTCCACTTTCGCCAGATAACTGCGGCATTCCAGCGGAAGCGCCGGATACGGCTGTTCGTATTCAACGAAATCCAATTCTCCGGCACAAATCGCTCCGACCCCATATGGACCGAGCGTGAAAGGCTTTCCGTCGAACACATGAACTTTCCCCGGTGATTCCCTTGTCGGCAGACAAAGATGCAGACTGCCCGGCGAAATTCCTGCGGCGGCAAAATCAATGTATGGGTCAACGGTCAGCGGTGCATTGGTGAAATTGGCGAAAATGCAGACCGTCCGCCCGCCCGCCGACATCAGGTAATGCGACACCTTTTCCGAACGGGCGAATATGCCGGAACAGTTGTAATCATTGCGTATCCGCAGATTTTCCGTTCCTTTCATCAGATTCCAGAGTTTCCATAGCGGACGGAAATTCACATCGTTGATTCCGGGTGCGGCGGGATGCGAGAGCGATGAACTCGGGAACTGCGTCCCCAGCGGAATATGCGGACTCTGACCCGTCGCGGCCAGGAACGGCACCATCCGGGGTTCGCCGTATTCCGGAAACGCCGCGGTCCACATCGTGCCCGGACAGACCGAGGCCATCGAAAAATAAGCATGGTCCAGTCGGCATTTGACTAGCATGCCGCGTTCCCCTTCTCCGGACACATAGCCGTCAAGATTGCCGCCGGTCATGCCGAGTGCGGAAAACATCGGGCCGGTGTGACTGTAAAACAATCCATTCGGTCCTACGATCTTCCGGCGGTTGAGATTGTCGAAGTAATGCCGATGGAAACTGATCCTTCCTCCCTGATAAATCTCGTCGGGCGGAATTCGCCAGTGGAACGGACCGCCGTAATCCATATACAGTCCGTCGTGATCGTATTGCAGCAGACTGGCGAACCATTCGCCGTTTTCCTCAACAATCGACTGTTCGTTGCCCCGCATATAAAGCATGACGCGCAGACCGTGCCGATGCGCCTGCTCGACGATTTTACGGAACCTGACCGGGTCGTAAGGCTGTCCCCCGTTCTGGACATCTGCCCGCCAGTTTTCGTGCAGAATCAGCACCTGAGCACCGGAAGCGGCCATCGCTGCGATCGCTTCATCCGTCGGATAATGCGCCATATTGTCGAAATAATGATACATCGGCAGCGGCGGGAAATGCCGGGTTTGCGAAGCGGGTGCGATCACCCAGCCCCAGCGGTTGCGCCATTGCCACGGTCCGCATGCCGGACGCGCCTCCTTCGTCAGGAAGTTCCAGCGCAGCACCGGGTTGCCGTTTTCCCAGATCACCGAGGATTCGTTGTCGGCAGGATCGCCCGCCGGGACATTGTCTCCTTCCATGAAGAATTCCGCATAACAGGACGGACCATCCGCCATCCACAGATTGAATCCGGTTAGAGGAAAGATACCATGTTCGCATTTGCGGTTTTCACCCTGCGGAAGTTCCCGTTCCGGCGCGGATGTCTGGATCAACGCGCCGTCCACTTTTTTCGGACGATACGCCAGCGACCAGCGTACGGTTCCAAACGCCGAAAGCGACAGCGGAATTTTCAGTTCGAATCCTTTCATGGTCGGCGGAGGCATCGACTCGCCCAGGAAAAACGCATCCGTGAACGCCGTTCCGTCATCAAAAAGTTCATACCGCAGGCAAAGAGAGAATCCAGATTCGGCATTCCCTGCATCATCGATCAGCGCAAGATGATTGAACTCAACGATTTGCGCCGATCCTATCTTTCGGGTAAGCATTTCCGTGCCGCGCCCCTGTGCCGGATGCAGCGTTTTTCCGCTGCCGAGGGTAAGGGTCAAATTGATCGGCTTTTGCAGCAGGTTGTGATGATGCAGAACGGCAGGCAAAGAGATTTTACCGGGGAAGCCGTTCTCCACGAATTCATAATGCAATTCTCCGCAATCAAAATCTCTCATCTCAAAAAACCTTCCAAAATTCGAAGCAGTCCGTTAAATTCACCTCATCAATTATACTATCTCTTTTGAAAAATGTCAACCCTTTTAAATTGTATAATGTGACTAAATCGTTGTATCATTGAAAAAAAGATTGACTTTTCTATCTTGTGGTGGTATGTTACTAGCCGTAGAGG
>JAZUCR010000393.1:0-26275 GCA_045639225.1 Victivallales bacterium | reverse complement strand
TGTTTTCTTTTCCGCTGCCTGCAGATCGAACCGGCAATAATCGTCGTCAAAAACTTTGACCGCAGTTCCGCCGGATAATTCCCTGCCGTTGAAACCGACTTTTCCGGAATGTCCGGCGGGGATCAGCAGACTCAGTTTCATCCCCTTCGGCGCCGCGAAGTTCAGTTTGCGGTCGAACGGGATCACGTTCGGATCGGTCCAGGAAACCTCGTATTCGCCGGTGAAGGTCTGGCTGACCTGACGTTTTTCCGGTTTCCGGTATGATGCGAACGGACCGCCGACAATGGCGATCTCGCCGGGTTCCAGCTCGATCTCACAGGTCGATTTCCGGAACGTGAGAGTCCCGGAAACGGGTTCGGGATTCCAGATATTGGCGGCCAGCAGATATTCGGCGCCGTCGAGTTTCCTCCGCATGTAAGCGAGTTCGCCGCCGGTGAAGGTCACCTGCGGTTCCGGCAGTTCCGGAATATTGGCCAGCGGATCGATCACGTTCGGGATATTGCCCGCATAATTTTCCGGCACGATCACATAACCTTCGGCCCGGCGGTTGAGCCGGTCGCAGAACCGGAAGAAAGGCTCGGGATCTTTGCCGCGCCAGACTTTACGGGTCGGGTCGACTACGGCATAATCGGCACAATATTCGCCCGCGGCGGCCGCCTGACACCAGTAAGCCAGCCGGTCGTTGAACTGACGCAGCGCATGCTGCAGGGTGCTGCAGGTAAATTCGGGCGGAGCAAAATGCTTGATGATCCCGCGGAAACGGTGATGCACGGCATGCGGAACGATGAAATTGACTCCCTGCATGATCTGCCAGGCGGCGATCCGCTGCAGATCGTTGAACGAGACGCCCCAGTTGGTCGCGGCGAACATCTCGCACATCACCCGTTCCCGGCGATTCAGCACCGCGGCGCTTCCGGCATATTTGGCGCGGATATCGTGCGAGGTATTGTTCAGCAGAGGATGCTCCATGAATTCCGAACCGCCGCCGAGCGTCACTTTGGGCACATAATACCGCTTATCGTAATGCGTGCCGCCGTCCAGCGCCATGATCTCATGGTCGGTGCCCGGGCAGTCCGAACGGCTCAGCAGGGTCAGCGGATCGCCCTCGGTGAATGCCGAACTGCGGCGGCAGGCGCTGTAGGCAAGCGGACCCGTATCCGACGAATGGAAAGTATAAAGGACATGATGCGCCTGACACCAGGCGTAATTCCCCGCGAACCATTGCTGATAAAGTTCACCGCAGACCTGCCAGTAATCATGCTGAACCTGGGCATCCCCGGCGAAAAGTTCTTTCAGCTTCGTTTCGATCCGGTAGCCGAATTCGGCGGCAAAGCGTTCGGCCAGATGCCGTCCCCACGGATAATACTGCTCCGCAAGTTCCCGCATGTTGTGCGCGTTGAACCGGCGGTTGTCGGCATCCGAAAAAAAGCCGGTGATCCCGTCGCCGAAATACACAGAGAAGCGTTTATAATATTCCTCATAGACGAACTGACGGAAATAATCGCCGCTTTCGGGCTCTTCGAACGCGGGGAACCCCCACGGAACATCCGCGATCTCCAGCCGGCCTTCGGGATTGGGTTTCAGACGCTGCTGTCTGAGAGTGGGATCGGCCGCTTCGATGCGGCCGGCGGCATCCCCCGGCGGATAGTTGAAACCGTCGTTGATCCACAGCTGCAGTTCGAGCTGCCGCGCCGCCTGAATGAAACGTTCCGTAATGGTAAACCAGAAATCGGAAAGATATCCTTTCGCATCGAATCCAAGCGGCGGTTTATTGAAAAGCACGATGCCGCCGTAACCGAAATCCTTCATCCGCTGCATGGCGCTGCAGACCGCCTCCGGGGTATAATCCGCCGGGTCGGTGGTGGTCAGAAAATAAAACGGGATCGGGCGGAAACGGTCAAGCTCTTTCTCGAAATTCATAACTCAATCCTTCTGCATTCGGTGGTGTTTTTGATTCATGCAAAATGTAATCTTTCAATTTGCATTTTCAAGTTTTCACCGGCAAAAAAACAGAAAAAGATCGATGTTCAGGCGATCTGCAATGTCCGGTTTTCCGGACAGGATCAGTTTTTCCCGGAAACGGGCGGATAAAGCAGCGTTTTGCCTTGTTTCGGACCCGTCTTGTATTGGATCAGGATCCGGTCGGAACTGAGTCCGTCGACTTCGGCTTTCCTGCCGTATCCGTTGAGGTAACGGTATTCGGGTGAATCCACGTAACTGATCCGGGAGCCGTTCCGAAGGATGGAATACTCCAGAAAATCCTTTCCCTGCCGGGCGAACCAGCCGCCGGACGGCAGCAGATATTTTTTCCCGTCGACGGTGATCTCCCAATTCCGGTCGTCCCAGTTGCAGTTGATATAGATCTCCAGGCCGTTTTCATATTCGATATACAGCATGTTGTCGCGGTATTTGCCGGAGACCAGCGCTTCTTCGGTGGGAACCAGTTTGGTGCCGTCGAAATACCGGATGGTTCTGACCGGCTGCATCAGGTAACGTTTCTGCAGCTGACGGATCAGATAATAGGTTTCCAGCGTCTTGTCGAAATGCTTGTGCGGATTCGGATAGGCATCGCCGCACGGTTCGATGAATCCGACCGTCCCGTAGGCGATGTTCATCGCCAGATAATGGTAAAGCAGGCTGTAGTCATTCGTAAGGTACCACGGATTGCCGCAAAACATGGAATAACCGATGTTCAGGCCCCAGGCGGGAGCCAGCGGATTGAGTTTTTTCAGGCGGAAATCGACCAGCAGAGGATAACGCGCTTTCCGGGGTTTGAGCCAATGTCCGAAGCCGGCCAGTTTTCCGTAATCGCCGTCGTTCAGCCCGGCCCAGTAAAAATCGGAGCCGCGTCCCTCGGCAAAGACCGGTCCCTGATAATTTTCGCGGATGCGCTGAAATCCGGTTGCGATCGCCCGGATCGTATCGATCATTTTCCCGGATTCGGGATAGCGGTGGTCGTAGTCGTTATACATGAACGGAAGCCTCGAAGTAAAACCGTCGACGTAACCGGTCCGGCGAGGCTGATATTTCCGGTTCCGTGCTTTGAAAAATCCGCGCTGCCACTCCGGCATGGCCCACATTTTATGCATGTAGGCCTGGACATTGTCCTGATGCCAGGAACCATCCGACCGGATGACGATTTTGGCAGGATCCCATAAGGCGGATCTCACCTGAAGTGCATTGTAGGTTTCATAATATCCGGGGATCATCTGTTTTTTCTGCAGGTCCTCCAGCATGGAGCAAAACGACTGGTCGTCGCCTTTCTGATGGATGTAAGAGGGATGACCGGCGTGAAATGCGGTTTCGCCGCTGCCCCAGAGCCCGGAAGTCCAGATAAATCCGAAGATGTCGAAGAAAATATGATTCACCCCATACTGGTCATAAAGGTCGGTCAGCTTTTTCGCTTTCCGGTAGATATTCGAACGGACCTCGAACCGTTTGTAAAGGTTGTCGCTCATCATTTCCCGATACGGAGATTTCGGATGGGACGGATTGATCAGGACTTCATCGAATTTCCGGGCGGCAGTGAGATACACTGTTTCCCGAAGCGGATGACGGCTGCCGTCGCTGCGCGGATTGTAGCAGTAACCGATCTGAATGAAATGGTAAAACGCCTTGTCCGGCAGCACCCTGGTTCCCCCTTCGTAGGAATGGATCGAAAAATTGCCTTTGTAATGGTCATGGAAATGGGACAGGAACCAGCCGTCGTTCCAGAGGATGTTCGGGAAGTGATCCATGAACGGGACCGCAAAAATTTTGGCATCGGGCGAGGTTCCCGAAGCATAGCCGGTCGCCCATTCCTTCAGGAAACGTTCGGAGGAATCCAGATCGACGACCAGACTTTTCCCTTCGATCCGGAGACTCCACGCGATCTGCTGGGATGAATCGCCGAAGCGGTAATTCCAAAGAGCGGAAACCTGACCGTTTTTCAATTCGCATTTGAGAAGTTCCGGCTTCACCTGTCCGTCTTTCCGGATGTCGAAGTTCTTTCCATTCACCGTGAAAACCGGTCCGCTTTCCGCGGCCGGACAGAATTCTTTCCTGGAACCGCAGCGGACGGCAACGTCGTCGAGAGTTCCTTTTTCCGGACGGTAGATATAAGTGACACCGATCCCTTCGGCATTCGCATAGCTCAGTTTGAATGAATTGCCGTCCTGCCATACCCGGTATTTGACCGCTTCCTCCGGAACCGGACGCGATCCGGCCGGAGACACCGGAATCTTGACGATTTCGCCCGGATCGAACCGGTATGGAGGCTGTTTCAGGTGATCCGCACCCATGACGACATCGAACTGTTTCAGATGCCAGAGATCCGGATCGTGGTTGGCGCGGAACCGGACGGTTTCGAACCCGATGGAGACCAGTCCCGTTCCGGCGGGAAACCGCCGCTTCAATGGAATGCGGAGCAGATTCCAGCCGGTCAGGACTTCATTGAAATTATTTTTCTTGCTTTGCCAGGTGAACAGCTTTCCGTCCGGCTTGCGGAATTTCACGGTGACGGCGGTCAGATTTTTTGCGTAACCGAGGAGCATGAAGGTATCGAAATCCCGCGATATCTTCACCGGTTTTTCCGGAACCAGTTCGGCTTTGGCACCGTCCTGTTTCGAGGTCAGTTCCAATTTCAGATTCGGCTGCTTCCTGACGGCCTGATCGAGGGAAAGACACAGAAAACCGTCACAGTTGTAAAGGCGGGCTTTCCAAGCCGCCGGATCGGCGGAAAAATCGACCAGAGGATTTTTCAGGAGTGCTTTTTCCGTGATATCGGCAGGCGGCGGAGTGAATTTCGGATTTTCGCAGTATTGGACATCCCTGATATGGCTCAGAGGTTCCTTGTTCGAGAATCGTATTTCCTTGAAATCCGTTTTTTCCTGGGCCGATATGGAAAAAACGCAAAAAACGGCCAGCAGACACCATTCGGAAAACAGCGTTTTCATAATTTTCTGCCTTTATAAGCTTTTATGAGCAGTCAGTCCTGCATCCACATCCATTGGTTTATGTAATAGCTGGAGTATTGATAGAACCCCGTATAGGTCTTGACCGGGACTTTGATATGGGATACATGTCCATCCGCGTAGCACATATTGAGCCCCCAGTCATGCCTGGGAAAGTAAAGGCCTTCGGTATAGGTCGCCATGGCGTTGCTGTACCAGCCGCCCGTATATTTGTCGACGCCGAGCTTGTTGAGATTAATGATATCCGCCAGCAGAAACTTTTCCGAGGCGCGCTTGATGCTGGCGGTTTTCAGGACTCCATTCGGAGGAACCATCCAGGTATTGATCCCGTAGGAGGTTTTCGCCGCCGACCAGTCCATGATATAATCGTGGGCAGGACAGTTTGCCAGTTTCTTCTTGTCGCTGATGACGAAATGCGGCCAGCGCAGACCGTAGGTTGTCCCATTGGCCATCCGGTAGGGCGGAAACAAATCCGTGTTTTCGGATGCATACATCTGGCAAGTCAGACCGATCTCTTTCAGCTGGGCGGCGCATTTGATTTGTTTGGCCTTGTTCCTGGCACTGTTCAGGGCCGGCAGCAGCATCGCCGCCAGGATCGCGATAATCGCTATGACCACAAGGAGTTCGATCAGTGTAAAAGCATTCCGGGTCCGGATCCGTTTCATTTTGGTTTCCATGGTTATTCTCCTCATTTATGAAAGTTGGCTGTGGATTTTCTGATTATAAAATCGGTCATGACCGTTTTGATCGGCTGGTCTTTCCCGGATTTCAGTCTTTCGAACAGCAGTTTGACGGCAGCCTCGCCGAGTTCGTAGCGGGGCACATTCACCGTGGAAAGCGGGACCGGGGCTTTTGACGAACTGGAAATGTTGTCGAACCCGACAATGGAAAGGTCGTCCGGGATCCGGATCCCCTGATCCAGAGCTTCCCGCATGGCTCCGAGCGCCAGCTTGTCCGTGCCGCAGAATACTGCGCTCGGACGGTTTTTCAAATGAAGCAGACGGTCCATCTCCCTGGCGCCGTCGTTTTCGCTCAACATGGCATCGTCGCGGCAGATCCATTGCGGATTCATCGGCAGGCCATAGGTTTCGAATGCGATCCGGTAGGCAGCGAACCGGTTGGTCAGTTCCGGACGGCCCATAAATGCGATCCGGGTATGCCCCAGCTGGATCAGATGCTCCATCGCCTGATATACGCCGACCAGATAGTTCGGACGGACGGCATTGACGGACCGGTATTGCCGCGGCGGCAGGGCGATCTCGATCGTATTGGAAGAAGGCACACCGTCCTCCATATAATTGTCGATGTATTGCGGCAGCAGGATGGTCAGTAAATCGGGATGATCGGCCGTTTCCCGGACAATAGTGTCCATATCGACGATTTTCACCGAGCCCGGATAGGTATTGATGATCCCGCGGCGGATCTCCTCGATCACGAACCATGAGATCCCGTCCTGAGGTTCTCCGGCATCATCGCCGAAAGAACAGCGGTTCAGATACAGCGGACGGGTCATCAGACAGCCGCTCATGCCGGGCATTTCCGGCGACTCCTTGACAAACGTTCCCAGCTTGCGCTTGCGCTCGAAATACCCCTGTTCGGTCATCTCGCTCAACGCTCGCGCCACGGTAATTCCGCTGACCTGATACTTGTCCATGATCTCGCGCTCGGTGTAAAAACGATCGCCTACCCGAAAACGTCCGCTGGACAGTTCCGCTTTCAGCGCGGTCTGCAATTTCTGATATTTGGTAAGATTGGTCACCATTTTATTACCACTATATTACATTGTTTTCTGCATTGATAATATATAATCAATATTCAGACATGTCAAGGGAAAAAATCGTTTTTCTCAGGATTTTTTACCGGCATAGTTCCCCTTCGAGATGAAAACGGAACTTGACTTTTCTTTTCGGACCGGTATATTGAAATGAAGAAGTTTTTATTCATAAGGAGGACACTATGAGCAGCAGTATCGGCAGGCAAGCGCAGGCAGAATCCGGCGGTTATCGACGCGCCGACACCTCCTGGATGCGCGGCAATTTCGGGATCAGCGTTCATTGGACATCGCAGTCGGTCCGGCTGGACGGGACCCGGCTTCCTTATGAGGCTGCCGTCAATGCGTTCGATCCGGAGACCTTTGCCGAATCACTCGCCGCTGTCGGCGCACGGCATTGCATCTTCACCCTCACCCATGCGGAAGAATATCTGGCGCTGCCGCATCCGCTGCTGGAAAAACTGCTGCCCGGCCGGACCACCAGACGCGACCTCATCGGCGAACTGATCGCAGCACTCGACCGGCGCGGGATCCGTTTTATCGCCTATTACAATCATTCCTGCAACCAGCATGGTGACGCGGCGTGGGAAAAAGCCTGCGGCTATGCCGACGGCATTCACGGAAATCTGGACCGTTTCGCGGAAAACATCTGCGGGATCGTCGAGTTTATCGCGAAACGCTACGGGACCGGACTCGCCGGCTGGTGGTTCGACAGTTCCTACTCCGTCGACCCGCGCGGTCCCTCGAACACGGTTTCCTGCGACATGGGCGACTGGCAGTTTCCGTGGCGCCGGCTTTGCGATGCCGCCAAAGCCGGATACCGCGACTGTGCCGTCACCTTCAATTCCGGGCTCGGCCGGAGTTTCCTCTATACCGAATATCAGGATTACTATGCCGGCGAATGCGGCAAGCTCGATCAGGTTTTCGTTCCCGAGGTGCGGGCCGATCTGTGCGATCACCGCTGGATCTGCGCCGATTCCCCCAAATGGGTTTTCTCTGCGGGAGTTCAGCCCGAAGGATTTGTCCCGCTGCGTTTCCCCGCTGCCGATCTCCGGGCGTTCCGCGACCGGCATCTCGCAGAAGGTCGGATGGTCACCTTCAATATTCTGATCGACCAGTCCGGCCAGCTCAATCCGGTAATGAAGCAGCTGGCCTGAAACCCGTCGGAAAGCAGGTTCTCTTTCCTCTTGGATCTTTTGTTTTTCCGGGCTTGCATTTTCCGGAAATCGTGCTACATTAACGGTCAGGAAGCAGGCAGAACTGGCTCCGAATAAGAATTATTTGACAGGTGGCAACGCCTGATTGTTTTTATTTGTATTGTGGAGCGCATAGTTCCCCCTGCTTCTGTTTTTTCTCCCTCTTTTCTCCGCGAGTTCATTCCGCCGTCATCTGCCGGGACAATCATGAAGACTCTGTCCCCTATCCTGACTGAAGGATCAATACCAGTTTTCAGGATTGTATTACAGGGATCAATTTCAAGAAAATATTCTGCAGTCAATCATATTCGAAAAAAAATTCATGACGTCGGTAATTCCTGGCTTAATTACCGACGTCATGGTAATATAATTCGAAAATGATAAAATGCAAGCTGACAAATTGAAAAAAACAGTTCGCTTCGCTTATTTTTCGAATGTGACCGTCACGTAATTTTCCACGCCGTGCCAGTTGCCGCTCGTGGCGAGCGGAGACCAGGTGGCCCGTTCATCAGGCTGACCGTTCACATTGCGCTCGCGGGTGAAATTGAACCGCAAATCGGTTCGGTCGGTTTTCAATTCCTTCAGCGGGATGACAATGTCGGCGGTCCAGCCGTCGGCGCCGCGCTGCGTTTTCACCTGAACACCGGGCATCTGAATCCAGCGGAAAAGCACTCTGGTCCGGGTCTGCGAACTCCACGCGTTGTTGTCATTGATGATAAGCTGCCAGAATTTTTTGCTTTTTTCCGCGTAGAAGAAAAGCTCGATGCAGTTATCTTTCCAGATATCGGGATCGCCGCTTTTGCGTCCGGGGGCCGTTTTGCTGTCGGCCATATTCGGTTCTTTCAGGTCGGCGCGGATAAACAGTTTATCGGCGGAGGCGAGCAAATGGAAAGAACCGGGAGCCTGCAGTCCGGAGCTCAGTTTCCGGGCGGAGATCAGTTTGTATTCCGGAGCCTTTTTCCATTCATCCGCAGACGGGAAATCAACGGCGGAAGAGGACGGCACGGTCATCTTCAGCTGCTGCCGCTTATCGTCTTTGTCCATGACCTCGCTGCGGGCGTCTTTCATCCATTGGACGAGATATTTCCGCAGAAGCTCCGCACGGCGGGCATAAGGAGAACCTTTCGGAGCGAGTTTTTCGATCTGCGCCATCAGAGCATCGATCTTTTTCATTTCAGCCGGAGTATAGATCAAGCTCCAGATTTTTTTCTGGAAATAAACTTTATCCCGTCCGGCGAGTCCGATTTTCTCGTAGCGTTCACTCAGAACCTCACGCTCGATCCGGATCCAGTTGTTTTCCAACAGTGCGAAGAGTTTTTTGGCTGGAGCGGCCGCGGGGCCGTAGTAAAGCCGGAAATAAGCATCCAGCTCTTTTTCGATATCCAGATCGGGATTCCACATCAGCCGCATGAAAATATAAACATCCAGATTGCGGGCAGTATGAGGCTCGAGGATATTCTGGCAGTAGAGTCCGGCGCAAACCGGTTTGATCTCGCGGATGTACCGGCTCCACAGATGCGGATAGGTATCCAGAATGCCGGGCAGGAAGGAACCGAATCCGGCAGCGCACTGATACACGCCGACCGGGATGTTTTTCGGTCCGATGATTTTTCCCCACTCCTGGAGGTATTTCAAATCCGCCTCGTGTTTTTCGGGGAAGATCAGACGCCGCGGTCCCTCCCTGGAGATGCGGACCCGGATATTTTTCGGCAGCTCGACGAGTTTCGGCAGCTCGGATTTCGGAGGATAGACCACGGTGGTGATGAAGCGGCCTGGATATTTTTTCCCGATCACCCTCGCCACATCCGCAATCACCGGCCAGATGAGCTCGGTATCGTCCGGACAGGGATGTTCCTTCCGGAATTTCTGACAACGGGCACACCAGCAGCGGGCGTCATTGCCGGAATAATGATCTTCCAGACAGATCATGAATTCCTCAGGTGCGAAAAACGGGAACGGCCACTTGGAATTCAAATAGCCTTTCAGGTTCGGGAAACCGCATTCCTTCGGCGATTTTCCGGCGAAATAACCGTCCGCGGCACGCATCCAGATCTCTTTCGTGAACGGATCGGTCCAGCAGGAATAATGCGGATTGCGCCGGCCGTCCTTCATCTGCTGATGCGCAGTAGGATGCGCCAGCCATTCCGGATTCTCGAACAGCTTCAGATGCCGTTCCGAATGATTGCCGCGGACCATATTGCGCGGCGAAGCATGGTTCCGGATCGCCCAGAGAAAAACTTCGCCCGTGCCTTTGACATATTCCTTCGCATCCGGATGGATTTTCATAAAATCCCAGCCGTCCAGGATCAGACGATGATAAAAATACGGTTTGAACCGGAGCTGCTGTTCGGGTATCCGGAGAGTTTTCCGGACCGGGATATAGACGCCGTTTTTCCCCGGCGCCAGCCAGCGGACGCCCAGCTGATCGAGGAAATAATGCACCCCGCACAAAGTCCCCTTTTCGGTGTTGTCATAGTAATAATTGAACAGATCGACCCGGGCGGAAGAGTCTTTCCCGTAAATATCGATCCGTTTGCCCTGCGCATGGAGGACAAATTCATCGGACTGAAAATTTCCGGCATCACCGAAACCGAGGTAAAAATTGATATCCGGACCGGGTTTGACGCCGATCGGGAATTTGGCGCCGGTCATCCGGGTCAGATGCTCCGACAGTTCCCGGGCGGCGAAGGTCACGATCGGCCTGGCTTTTTCCGGGATCACGATCACCGTATTCGTCCTGCCGTTTTCCGCGAGCATGATTTCCGCCGCGGACAGCAGGGATCCGGCAAACGCCGCCAGAATAAAAATCAGCGTTTTCATCGGCTCAGCCTTTCGATGGCTTTTTCAGCAGGGGAACAGTCGAATTTGTATTTGATCTTTTTGGCGGAATCCAGCGCGAGGCGGTAATGCTTCAGGGCTTCCTCCTTTTTGCCGAGCTGTTCGTAGGCCTGTCCGATCTTCATGTGAGCGGAAAAATGATTCGCCGGATGCTGGTTTTTGACCTGCGTCACGTTATTCATCACGGCGATCGCCTCCTGCGGCTGTTTTTTGATCAGATAGATCGTTGCCAGGTAAGAAAAAGTCGCATAAAACGTATTGCTGGAATTGGGGCATTCGCAGCTGCGGGCCTGCTGGAGCAGGTTCAATGCCTGGTCCTGCCGGCCATCCCAGATCATGGGGTGCGCCACGAGATTCAGGATCTCGCGGATCTGCGGAGGATCGAGTTGTTCATTCTCCACGGCATCCAGCGCGTATTTTTCTGCCGCACGGCTTTTTTTCTGGCTCCGCATAGCCCGGAATTTACCCAGGATGGCAGTGCATTTCTGGGCAGAAGAGCCGCCTGCTTTGACCGCCTCGCCGTATTTGGCTTCGGCCTCGGCATAATCCTTCCGCTTCACCGCCGCTTTCGCTTCCTGGAAAAGTTCGCTATAGTCCGCTCCATGCAGAACTGCCATTGCAATTACCGCCAATACTGTTAAAAAACGTTTCATCTTTCACCTCGCATTATTTATTGGTTCAGTTCATTTTCAATTCCGAAGCGGAGCCGGTCACAATCCGGATAACCGCGGCAGCGCAATGACAGCCGAAAGCCGCCGGCATGAAGGAAACGGTACCGGTGGTCGACCGCTTGTATGGAGAAGAACGATCTTCCCGGATCGCCGACCGGATCGCCGGTTCCGAGGAGAATACTGCCTGGATCCCTTTGCGGATGCCGAGCTTCGCCAGACCCGTCCGATAGGCTCGCGCCAGGGGACAGCAGAAGGTCTTGGAAATATCCGCGCACCGGATCTTTTCCGGATCGAGCCGCGCCCCTGCCCCCATGCAGGCGACCAGCGGGATGTGCTGCGCCAGACACGCCTGAGCCAGCTGGATCTTCGGGGTCAGCGAATCGATGGCATCCAGCACGCAGTCGAAACGGCGCATACTGAGGAGTTCCGGAATGGCCTCGCCTTCCAGAAACCCGGTTTTCACGTTCAGATCGAGTTTGGGATCGATCGCTTTCAAACGTTCCGCCACGACCTCGGTTTTATAACGTCCGAGCGTGGAAACCAGTGCCGGCAGCTGACGGTTCAGATTGGTGGGCTCGATCCGGTCGCCGTCGGCAATGGTCATCGCGCCGACGCCGGCCCGGCAGATCATCTCGGCAGCAACGGCGCCGACGCCGCCGAGACCGATCACCAGGACGGAGGCGTTTTTAAGCCGTCCGACATTGGACGGACCGAGCAGAAGTTCGGTGCGGTCCTGCCAGTTTTCAGGGGTATGATCCATAGCCATCCTTTCGGGTTCAAAAGCCGGCCGGAGCTTTTCGTTCTTTGACGATGCCGTAGAAATAACACAGGCCGAACGCAGCGGCGAGACAGACGAAGGGAAGCGCGGGCAGCTGGTAACGGGGCTCCGCAATGGGCCCGGGCATCAGCAGGTAATAGCCGGAGAGCAGCAGGAAAAGCAGGATCGGCAGCCAGCTCCGGCGGTCGGCCGCGGCAATGCAGAACCAGCCCAGGCCCAGGGCCGTGAACATGTAAAGCACCACGGAGAAAACATAAAGCAGTTTCAAATAAAACAGGTTCGGCCGGGAATAAATCCCCAGATTGAGGAAGATGCCGCCGAGTTCCTGCTGCAGAATCGCCGGATTGAAATGTCCCGCCAGACAGCGGAACGGATGACGCAGAACTTTCCGGAACAGGAAAGCATCGCGTTCATCCAGCTGGGCGCCGAGCGTGGCGAATTTGTCCGGGTCCGCGGCATAGCGTTCATACATTTCGGCCCGATAAGCGGCCGCCAGATCGGAAGCTTTGCGTCCGGTAACGGTGCTTTCGAGCGCGGCCGTATTTTTGAGGAGAGCTTCGGAACCGATGGTGTCGATCCGCCAGCCGATCCCGGCCCGGTTCGAGGCAACCAGCCAGGGCAGCAGGACCGCACCGAAAAGCACCAGAGCCGTGAGCATGTAGCTGAAACGGAGACGCAGAGGCATCTTATGCAGGAAAAACAGCATCACGATGCACGGCAGGACCCAAAAACCGTTCACCGGACGGATCAGGGCACCGACGGCGGCAAGCAGCACGGAAGCGATCAGATTCAAACCGAAAGAATTTTTGAAGAACCGCAGGAAAAACCACACCTGCAGCGCGACGATCAGGAGGAACAACGTGTCGGGCAGGAATCGCGGACTGTAGGCAACCGCGGTCGGGTTCACCGCCAGCAGCAGAGCCGCAATGAGACCGACCCGCGGACTGCCGAACAGATGTCCGGCCAGCATCAGCGGCAGGCAGGTCAAAGCGCCGAGCAGACAGCCCATAATGACGGCGAACGGCAGACTGCGGGAACTGATGCCGAAAACCAGCGAAAGCCACACCGGATACAGCGGTGCACGGGTCTCGCTGCCGTAGACTTTCCGGAACTCCGGGGTATTGTCTTTCCATTTCCGCCAGGCCGAGGGATACGGTTTGTGAACGGTGGGAAGTTCCGTGAAAATACCGCGGCCGGCCGAGGTCAGGAAAACAGCGCTGTCCGGACGCATCAGCAGATGAGGCGAAGACAATCCGGGCAGAGCGGTCAGCAGCCGGATCAGGAAAGCGATCAGGAACACGATGACCATGGACCAGGCGGAGACACGGCGGCGGCGCAGGATCTGCGCGAACGGTTCGGAAAGAGCGGACACATCCCGGCGCAGTTTTCCCACCGGAGCGAAGCGCCAGAACAACGCAATCCAGAGAGCGATCAAACCGTCGCGCCATTTGATTTTTTTACCTTCGCTGACGGGACGCGGATGATAAGCAATGGGAACTTCGCGGATCTCGAAACCGAGCCGGAGCAGTTTGGCGGTGATCTCCGGTTCCCAGTCGAATTTATCGCCGGAGATCGGCAGGGAACGCAGCAGTTTCCCGTCGAACGTTTTGTAGCAGGTCGGTTCATCGGTCAGTTCGGCGTTGAACAGCAGATCGATCCACCAGGTAAGCAGCAGACCGCCGAGGAAAAAGGACGGTGAGGAAAATATCCGGTTGCGGTTGTCTGACTCGCGGGAACCATAGACGACTTTGCATTCGCCGTGAAGGATCGGAGTGATGCAGCGGGAAAAATCATTCGGGTCATATTCCAGATCGGCATCCTGAATGATGATCACGTCACCGGCCGATTCGCGGATCCCGGTCTTGACCGCGGCGCCTTTGCCGCCGTTTTCCCGCCGGATCAGTTTCAGGATATGGCTGGTGGCGTTCCGGTTCTTTTCGATCCATTCCCGGCAGAGCTCCGCCGAACGGTCGGTGGAACCGTCATCGATCATCAGGATCTCCATGGAAACGGGCACATCGGCATGCAGAACTTTGTCCAGCAGAGTCTGGACCGTCTTTTCTTCATTGTAAATCGGGATGATGACCGATAAAGTCGGATGTGATATTCTGGACATGGGGACCTTTCTATAAAACGGGTGACATTAACGCACAAACCGCTTCGGCAAGTTTCCGGAAGGGGGAACGCCGGAGAAAATCTTCGGGCCGGATTTCGACGGATTTGCGCAGTTCGGTCTGCAGCTGCTTGTGGAGCACGGCGGGAAAATCACCGCTTTCCGTGAGCAGATCGAGTTCGAAATTCAGCCGGAAACTGCGGACATCGCAATTGCTGGATCCCAGGAACGACCATCGATCGTCGACGAGCATGGCTTTGGCATGGGAAAAGACCTCGCGCCGCTCGAAGATCCGGACGCCGTCCGCCAGCAGCGAACTGTAAAAACTGGATGAGGCCATTTTCACATACCAGTGATTATTGATCTCGGGGATGATGATGCGGACATCCACGCCGCGTGCGGCAGCCATGCGGAGCGCTTTGGAAAAGGCGTGTGTGGGAACGAAGTACGGGGTAACGATCCACAGGGATTTTTTCGCGGTCGAAGCGGCCGTGAAAAAGACGCTTTCGGTGCCTTCGAAAAAATAACCGTGTCCGCTGGCGATGAGCCGGACCGTATCATTGCCGCAGCGTTCGGGAAGCGGGAAATATTCGCGCAGGAACAGATGATCGGGCGGAGATTTGGAGGCATAAAGCCAGTCGCAGAGGAAGGAATACTGGAGTTCGCCGACGATCGGACCGTGCACGCGGCAATGGAAGTCATGAATCCCGAGATGGTCGGCGGTACGAATATTTTCCTGACTGATGTTCAAGCCGCCGGTGAAGGCGGTGACCCCGTCCACGATCAGCAGTTTGCGGTGATTGCGCAGCTGGATCCGCCAGGGAGTCAGCAGCGAAGTGTTGGAGAACGGCCGGATCGAGAGATTCGGCAGCTTCCCGGACCGGCAGCTGAGCAGGAACCAGCAGGATTTCAAGCTGCCGAACCGGTCGAACAGGATATTCACCTGGACACCGGCTTCCGCCCGTTCACGCAAGGCGTTCAGGATGGTTCTTCCTACCTGGTCGTCGGCAAAAATAAAACTCTGCAGATTGATGCTTTTCCGGGCGGCGCGGATACTGTCCAGCATGGCCGGATACGCATCCGTCCCGTCACAGAACAATTCGATCCGGTTCCCGGTCAATGCCACCGCCCCGCGCGGAAGCACGGAACTGTCTTCGGAACCGTTTTCGTGCGGAAAAAAATTCTTATTGCGATTCTGCAGCCGGGACAGAGTTGCGGCGAAATCCATGGTTCCGGAATCGGGATCGGGTGATTTGATGAACTGCTTCATCACCTCACAGTAATTGCTCAGGGAATTATGTTCGGCGACGGCCCGTTCCTGCAGGAAACGGTCGACGGAAGAGGTGATCCGCTTGCCGAACGTATTGAGCCGGGAAACTCCGGCGATCAGATACAGGAACATGCCCAGCCCGGGCAGCAGAATGACCAGAATCAGCCAGAGTGACGCCCGTTCGGAATCATCGCGCATGGTCAGCAGAATATGCAGAATGATCAGCAGTTCCAAAACCAGAAACAGCAGCATTCCTGCGAGATGTATCCAATGCAGCGACATATTCTCAGTACCTGATCGGGTACCGGCCGCGGGAAAATGCCGGCCGGAACCTTTATTTTTTCTTTTTGCCCCGACGAATTTTCTTGCCAGGTCCGGGATTGGGAGCACTGCCGGGATCGGTCGTGACACCATCGGGTTTGGCGCACCATTTTTCCAGATCGGCGTCCTTTTTGATCGTCTCGATTTTGGCTTCCAGCTCGGCGGGTTCCTTTTCCGCCTGGGCACGCTTATCTTTCGAGGACCAGCGGAGCCGTTCCTTCAGCTGTGGAATCTTCAACTCATACGGTTTGAGTTTTTGGTTCACCATGTGTTCCAATTTGCGCTGTTCCCGGAAGAGCGCATCCCGGGTCTTGCGTTTTTCCGAACCGCGTTTCGCCTTTTTCATCTTGTCCAGTAAACCCTGGATTTTCTGCTGCTGAGCGGAAAACTCCGATTTTTTGTCCTCGGCCTGCGCACCTTTGGCATCTTTCGCTCCGCCTTTGGCTTTGGCATCTTTCGCTCCGCCTTTGGCTTTAGCCTCTTTACCGCCGGAGGGAGCCGGCTCAGCTGCGGGGGCATCCGGATTGGGGGCTTCCTCTTCAGCATCCTGCGCCTGCAGACCGGGCAGCAGACTCACCAGCATCGCTGCAGTTAAACTCAACCACTTTTTCATTCTCAACTCCTGTTTCATCCGCGGACCGTCCGCGATTATTTTGACATATACTCAGGTTCAAGGGTTTTCAGCAGAAAACCAGCTTCTACCAGACCCGTTCGGGCAATCCCAGCACGGCCGAGATCCGGTTGCGGATCTGGTGGTGGGGATGCTCGGGCAAATCCTTGTTCTTGGTAAAGGCGAGCGCAAATCCGGTTTCGCGGTCGGCAAAACCTTCCGAACCGAGCGCACCGCCCTGCCCGAAACGGATCCCGAGATTTTCACCTTCGCCGAGCAGCGCGTAACCCAGACCGAATTTCGCCCAGGTCCCGCCCGGGGGGATCGGATCGTCCGGATGCCGGCACAATTTCGTCGCACGGTCGAGCGTTTCCTTTTTCAGCAGACGCACCCCGTCGGTATCCGTCACCAGCGCGGAATAATATTTCGCCAGAGACAACGCATTGGCGCAGCCGTTGAAGGACGGCACGAAACCATGACGGATCGGCAGCGAATTGAACGCCTGTTCACACCAGCTGCCCGGTTTGCGGGTCGCATCGACCCGGGCGCACTTTTTGTCCTGTTCCGGGGTGGTTCCGTAGACGAACGAGTCATCGATCCCGAGTTTGCGGAAGATTTCTTCCCGGATCAGCTGCTGCATGCTTTTTCCGGCGGCGCGGCGGACCGGTTCGCCCAGCAGCCAGGCGTAGGTGGTTCCCTGATAATTGCATTTGGTGCCCGGCTCGACGGTCGGAACGGCCTGCTCCATTTTCCGGCACATGTATTCCCAGTCGCCCTGACAATCGAACGAGTCAAGTTCGGGCAGCACATGCAGACCGGTCCGGTGGCTCATCACCTGCCACAGCCGGATATCCTCCTTGCCTTTACAGCCGAATTCCGGCCAGTAATCCGCGATCCGCGCATCGTAATCCATGATGCCTCGCTCGACCAGCAGATGAGTAACCGTCGCCATGACACTTTTCCCGCAGGAAAAGATCGGGAACAGGGTCTCTTCCGTAACTTTTTCGTTCCGCTCGGCGGAAGTATACCCGGAAACCAGGCTCAATACCAGTTTCCCGTTTTGAAAAATCGCCAGCTGACAGCCGCATTCTTCGCCGCTGGAGGTGGCTTCATCCATGACTTGCTGAAGTTTGTTTTTATCCAGATTCATAACAGGTTTGCTCCGTTTTCGGAAAATATAGCTCTTTTTCGGCAATAATCAAGCGTTTTTTCCTTGAACCGGAGCAAAGTTTCGTTATATTACGGACAGGGAGATAATTCGATGGATGGTTTGACCTTTCAGACACATACAGTATACCGGGATCGGCAAAGCGGCTCGCTTCTGCTGATGATCCATCACAATCCCATGGCGTTGAGTTCGCTGGTGCTGACCCCGGACGGCAACGGCGGTTTCGATGCCGCACATCCCCGCCGGGCGGACGTGGATACGATCATCGCCATGCGCAAATCCGGGCAGTTCGAGGAAATGGATCCGCTGCCGGACAATGAGCTTCTTCCACTGCTGGACGAACTGACAAAACATGTTCCGGCGGAGGAACTGCCGTTCATTCAGGCGTTGGTCGACCAGCTGGATCGGAAATGATTCAGAGTCCGCGCACGCTCTTCCCGTCGATCACCAGGTCCCTCACCTGATAAATGCCGTCCGGATAAATGATGACGATCAGTTCGGCTTTGCTTTTCCGGTTTTGAAGCAGTTTTTCGGCTTCCGGAGCTTTCCGCTCGTTCAGATAAAACCGGTTGAACGGCAGCCGGATATGATGGGTCCAGTTATTCAGGTATTTCCGTTTTTTGGAGTCATATTCCTGATGGGACCAGAGGAATCGGACCGGCAGGAACATTTTGCCTGGGGGAATTTCTTTCCGTTCTGCAACCAGATCGACGATCTTCGCCATGGCGTCCCGTTCCGGTTCCAGAACGGCAAAAATACCCTGGCCATTCCGGAATTTGAGGTTACGGTTCTTCATCGGCAGCCGGATATTCCGCTCGAAATCATTCAGGTTCAGCCGGACATAACGGCCCCGCATGGGGTCATACGGATCATACGCGGTGACCCGGAACCGGACTGCAACGCCTTTCGACGCAGGGAACGAGAAACGCAGGATGGTCCGCACCGGATGGAACAGGATAAACGCGACTGCGGCCAGATAGCAGACCAGCCGGATGAGCTCATTCCGTTTCATGGCCGGCCTCCTTTCCGGAACGTTTTTTCCGCGACAAATAGACATTGGCGCCGATGATGATCAGACCGGCGGCGATCATGCCGATCCCGCGGGCGACCAGCCCGATATCCGCGGAAAGGAACCGCAAAGCAAAAAGCACCGCACAGAGCAGCATCCCCTGATTGAACACCAGCAGCGAGCCGCTCCGGAAACCCGAACAGAGCAGACTGATCCCGAACGCCCCCATGAAACAGTTCATGGCGATCCGGAAAAGCAGACCGGAACGGTCCGCTTTCCCGATATGGAGCAGGAAACCCGCCAGCACCAGCAGAAGCAGGATCGGGATCATGGCCCGGATGACATCGAATTTCTTCCGCAGGAAATTGCGGAAAATCAGCACGGCAGTCTCAATCAGCAGGATCCCTTCCAGAATCCCGAACGAGATGATTTCCAGGGGGATCACCGAACGGCCGCCGGCAAAAATCCGGCGGTTTTCCGCTCCGACAGCCAGCATGACGGTCATCAGCAGGAAAGACGCCGGATGCCACGGATTTTTCCAGAAAGCGCCGTCTTCCTCCGCCAGATCGAGGGAACAGAGCAGGAAAAATCCCGCCGCCGTGTAAAGCATCAGCGCCGGGCAATATGAAGAATATTGGATAGCGGAATAAACCAGCACCGGAAACATCAGATAGCGGCAGGCAATCCGGTAAGGGGAATCCTTGCGCTGATGGCGGATCAGCCAGACCAGGATCCCTACCAGGACCGCCGCGCGGATCAGGTTCGGCGGCGACACCATATCGATAAACCGGAATTCCAGCAGCCAGAACATGCCGAACGAATAAAGCGCCGCCAGTCCGATGCTGTCGAAAATGAAGATGAGCGGCAGTGAAGTGATCAGCACCAGCATCATGAACTCGGCCAGGGAACCGTTGATCTGGTAGATCTGCGACAGGAGAGCGACGGCCACGGCACCGCCCGCCGCGGTCAGGATCGCCGAAGCCTCGCGCCACAACTGAGATTTCCCGCGGATCAGGGTGAAGAGCGACACCGCGAATCCCAGCAGCAGCGGCAGGAACGAAACCGCGATCTGCTGCGCCTGACTGAGCATATCCCAATTATAGTTGAAGATCAGGATGATTCCGGCGGCGATCAGCACAGTCCCGAGGATCCCGAGCGCCAGCATGAAATAATTTCTTCCAGGCGCGATTCTGGCACTGTAATGGAGCCGCAGCGCGTTTTCGGTCTCCGATGTAATAAACCCCTGTTCCCGCATCCGGGGCAGTTCATCCAGCAGCCATCGATAGTGTTTCTGCTCGCTCATAAATCCTCCGAAGAGGTTATTGATTTTCCGGTTTTTTCCGTTCGAACCGGCTTTCGGTACCGTTCACCAGGCGGACGATATTGGAACGGTGCCGCCAGAAAGTCAGCACGGCGAAAAGAATCAGCAGCAGACCGACCGGGAGCGGCAAAGCGAATCCGGCAAAGAATTTCAGCAGCCAGGCGGACAGCGGCAAAGCCAGCGCCGCCGCCAGACTCGCCAGCGAAACATAGCGCGACAGGAAAAACACACCCGCCCAGACCGCGCCGGCGATCACCACCGCCAGCGGACACAATGCCAGTGCCGCGCCCGCCGCGGTCGAAACGCCCTTGCCGCCTTTGAAGCCCAAATAAACCGGGAAAATATGACCCAGCATCGCCGCCAGCGCGGTCAGTGCGATCAGCCACCCCTCCCCCGGATACAGACGCATGACCGCGAACACCGGCAGGAATCCTTTCAGAAAATCGCACAGGAAGCAGAGTTTTCCCCACCATTTGCCGACCACGCGCGTCACATTGGTCGCGCCGATGTTGCAGCTGCCTTCCTTCCGGACATCCTTGCCGTTCAGGAAACCGATCAGCAGACCGAACGGAATTGCGCCGATCAGATACGCCGAAACCACCACCGCCGCGAAAATTACTGTAGCCATTTTTATTTTCTCCGTTTGCCCTTCCGGAAAGAAGAGTTATATTACTGAAAAACATTATGGGGTATATTATGACGCAAAAAAAGCAAAAATCAAGTCCGGTTTCCAAAACTTTTCCAAAACTCATCATCGCGTCCACGGAAGAGTCCGCCGACCTGCTTTATGCCGGGGGATTCAATGCGCCCGATGAATTCCTTTACTATGAAACCGAAACGGAAAAATGCATCGTGGTCTCCCCGCTCGAATACGCCCGTGCAGCCGGCGAAGCCAATCCGGGAATCAAAGTGATCGACCGCACCAGGTTCGTCAATAAGGAAAAACCGGGCGAATCCATCACGGTCAACCTGAGCCGCGCACTGGGCATCACGCACTGGCTGGTGCCGGGCAAGTTCCCGCTGCTCGAAGCCGAAAAATTGCGCGCGGCAGGCATCGAAGTGACCTGCTCGCAGGACCAATCCTTTTTCCCGTCGCGGGAATGCAAAACCGCCGCCGAGGTCAAAGCAATACAGCAATCGCAATCCGCCACGGAAGAGATCATGCGCGAATTCCGGCAATTTCTGATCGATTCGAAAATCAATGCCCAGGGATTTCTGGAATACCGCGGAAAAGTGCTCACCAGCGATTTCCTGCGGATGGAACTCGAGGGCAATTTCAAACGCATGGGCTTCACCGCCAACCGCACCATCTTCGCCCACGGCAGACAAGGCTCGGAACCGCATAACATCGGCAGCGGCCCGATCCCGGCGGGCGAGCCGATCGTGGCGGATATTTTCCCGCGGAGCGATGCGACCGGATACTGGGGCGACATGACCCGCACCTACGTCAAAGGCAAAGCATCTCCGGTGGTCAAACGGGCGTTCAAGGCGGTCCTGAAGGCATCCGAGGCGGCGAAGAACATGCTGCATGCGGGCGTGACCGGAGCCGAAGCGCACCAGACGGCGGCGGATGTGCTCGCGCAGGCAGGATTCCCGACCGGCTGCGGCCGCGACGGCAAGCCCTGCGGCTTCTTCCACGGCCTCGGACACGGCGTCGGTCTGGAGATCCACGAAAATCCGCGGCTTTCCCCGCTGAATCCGCATCCGCTGCGGGCGGGCAATGTGGTCAGCGTCGAACCGGGACTTTATTATTCGAACTGGGGCGGCATCCGGCTGGAAGACCTGGTGGTCATCACCCGCACCGGCATCCGATGTCTCAATACCATGGAAATGGAACTGGAGATCCCGTAAACCCGCCGGTCCTTATCGGTGATATGCGAGCAGGGCCGTGTTGATCAGCTCGCACGGCTGATACTCCCGGACGGGTTCCTCCGGTTCGCCGTTTTCCATGACGGAGATCAGTTTTTCCGCCGCGATCGCGCCGAGCCTCGCAAAATGCATGTCGATGGTGGGGAAATCGAATTCCTGCACGAATTCGGCGACATTGCCGAACCCGGTCAGCACGATCCGGTCCTGTTTTTCCGGCGCCGCCAGTTGAAACGCCCGGCGGAATCTTATGACGTCGTTGTCGCTTTCCGTCGCGATCAGGGTCACGCCTGGATACTTGCGCAGGATCTGTTCCAGAGTAAGGTTGAAGCTGAGCTGGCTCCACTCCACACACTGAAAAATCCTTTTTTCAGGTTCGGGAATACCGGCTTCCCGCATCGCATCCAGATAACCGGTAATGATTTTGCCGCCGTGGATATTGGTCATGTCGGACTGGAATATGGCAATTTCCCGGTGTCCTGCCGCAATGGCTTTGCGCATCATTTCCCGGGCTCCGCTGTAATTGTCCGCGTTGACCGCATGATGCACCCGGTCGCCGGGAGGAAAATCCTGATCGATATGGATCACCGGGATCCCGTCCGGTGCATCCACGGTTTCATAGGAACAGGTCAGAATCCCCTTGAAGGGGGAGTTGCGGAGGAGTTTCAAATGCCGGTTCAGCGTTTGGACAGACGGCACTACCGGAGTCACCACATATTTCCTCGTGAGTGCATAATCCGACGCTCCCCGCAGCATGCTGCAGACATGATAATGCCCCAGAGGGGCAATAAACGCGATCTGTCCTTTCGGAAACGCCTCTTCTTTGACGACATACGTCCCGCTCCCGCGCACCCCGCGTTTCAAAAGTCCTTCCGCCACGAGCGCCGAAACGATCCGGTTCGCCGTGGTCTTGTTGATCTCGAAACGGTTTGCAAGATCATTTTCCGAAGGGAAACGGCTTCCCTCCGGGTAATTTCCTTCCGCCAGTTCCTTCCTCAGCAGTCGGACCAGCGCGGGCGCTTTGTTTTCTTTCATGCCGGTGTTTCCTTGTTTGGTTGACAGGATACTATAGCACAAAAAGTGAATGATTCAATTTTTCTTTAATAAAATTTCAAAAAAATTTGACATTGCCTGTTTTCAGATTATATTCTTCATAAAAACAACTGATTCGAACGGAACAGAAACAGTTTTTCTCATCTGAAAGAAAATGATTTACTTTTTTGAGAACCAGGAAAGGAGACTGACCATGAACAACAGTTTTTCATCATTCACACAAAAGAAAATCTTTACGCTGATAGAATTGCTTATCGTAATAGCGATCATAGCGATTCTGGCGGGAATGCTGCTGCCAGCGCTGAACAAGGCCCGGGCAAAGGCATACGGGATCTCCTGCATGTCCAACCTGAAACAGATCGGGACCGCCATGTCCATGTACACGGGTGACTACAACGGCTGGTACACTATCTGCAAGATGTATAAGGAGACGAGGGACAAGGAATATACTTATTACTGGTGCAACGCCTATGCCCCGTATTTCAACTGGAAGAAGCGCATTCCGGATTCCGGCGCCTACATCGTCCCGAAATGGCTGATGTGTCCCTCGCAGCGGACCAAAGACCTCAATACGCTCGGATACGGCTGTTCCTACCCGTACAATTCGGGATGCTTTGGAGATGCCAGCTGGGGAAGTGCGCTCCGGAACCTGAAGAAGCCGAGCAAGGTGCTGGTCCACTGCGACGGCTGGTACAAAAACGACACCCTGGCAAACCGGAGCCGCGGGAAGCTCAATCTTTCGGAAGAACCATATAAAATGGTCTGCTACCGGCACAGCCGCAAAAGCAACTGCCTGTTCGCGGACGGCCATGTTTCGGCAGAGGGGGTCGGTCTGCTGAATGTAACCGGCTTTGATTTCGGCTATTATCCCTATTACTATCAGGGAAAAATCAAGGCGAACGGCGATGCTTATTACGAGAAGAGGAAGGTCCCCATTGGAGCTTATACTTTCGGATATTTCCCCTATAATTGAAAAACAGCCGAATCGGACGGAAACATGAAAAACAGATTTTGCGCAATCGTCTGCCTCGGAGCTCTGACGGGTGCAATCTCCCTCGGGGCGTATGACTTGAATACGCCGGAGCTGGTGCCGGTAAAAATGAAAACGCCCGAATCCCATCGGCCGGTCAAACTGATTGAAAACGGGAAACTGAATTTTGCCATCGTTTCCGATACGGCGGCGGAAGCCCGCATGGGGAAGAAGAACCGCACGAAAAAAAGCATCGGTCCGGCGGTGGAGTCGATCGCGAACGCCATCGGAAAATGCACCGGGCAGAAGCCGGTCATCGCTGATGTGAAGGACGCGGCAAAATATCCCTGCCTGATCGTGGTCGGCGACAACGTGATCGCGCGGGAAAACGGTGTGGATGTTTCCAAACTGCCGCCGCAGGGATTTACAGTCAAAAGCTTCGACCGGGGGATCATCATCGCCGGCAATGATTCCTCACTGATCGAGGGCTACAACCTGAAGCCGCTGGAAGGACGCGGTTCGAGTCTGGGCACGCTCTACGGCTCGTATGATTTCAATGAACGTTTCCTCGGCGTCCGTTATTTCTTCCCCGGCGAATACGGGACACTCGCGCCGAAAATCGAAAACCTGACAATCCCGCCCGTGCATTACGAAGACTCGCCGTATTTCGACCAGCGTAACGGCAACTTCTACTGTATCAACTGCACGATCGGGAATCCCAAAGGGAAAAAGTTCTGGGAGCCGTATCTCGGAAAGATCACGGAAAAAGATTTGAAGTTTCTCGATTCCTGGCGCATGGGCGGCACGATCCCCGAGGGCGGCAGTCATTGCCCGCGGCCCGAACGGATCGCCAAGGCCTACCCGAATGAACTCAAGACGATCTTCTACACCTCTCCGTCTGGAAACTTCTGGTACAATCCGAAAGCGCATGTCGGCAACTGTTTCGATGTGACCAACCTGAAATTCGCCGATCTGCTTATCGGTTCCTACAAGAAATTCTATGAATCCAACGGCAAGATCAACGAGGGCGGCTACGGCTGCAATCAAACCTATATTTCGTTCGGCATCTGCGACACGCTGATGGTCAATCCGGAAGTCGTGAACCATCCGGTCGTCCGGGAACTGGGACTGATGACGGAAAAGGACATGGCACGCGGCGAAACTGCGGGAATGGCGAACATCTACGCCCGTTTCCACCAGTATCTGGCAAAACGAATCGAGAAAGAGTTTCCCGGCAAAAAACTTTACATCATGGCGTATTACAACGTCCAGTATCCGGGAACCGATCCGCGCTGGACTCTGCCGACCAATACCGAGGTCAATCTCTGCCTCAGTTCCCTGCCGACCCAGACGCGGAATGCCGCGAAGATGAAACAGGCTGTTCAGCTGGCAAAGGAATGGTATGAGTCGATCGGAAACCGTCCGGTGCAGAAACTCTGGCTGTATACGGGATCCAATCATTTCGTGAATGCGGTCTGCGGCGAATTCGTCGGAGACATTCCGAAGCTGTTCGGCAAATATCTGGGACGCACGAGCCTGTTCTATGACCACTGCATTTCCCGGCCCGGCGAAAACGTCTGGTTCCATTACACCAGCAGCTATTGCGCCTACCGCTCTATGTGGAATCCTGACTGGGATGCGGCGAAAGCCGTTGACCTGCACTGGGAACCGTTCTACGGCAAGGAAACCGGATGTGCGCTGCGGGAATTTCACAATCTTCTGCGGGAATGTTACCTGAAATATATGCTCAAACCGGCATCGGACAGCAATCGGCTGTTTCCCATGGCGGAGCTTCGGAAAATGGAAAAGTTGCTGGCGCAGGCAAAAAAAGGCGTCAAGTCCGGTTCCATCGAAGAAAAGCGTCTGAAGCTGTTCCTCGCCCCCTGGGGCAAGGCGATCGAATCCATGAAGAACCGCCTTGCGTATGAACGGCCCGTCTACCGTGTCTATCAGATTCTTCCTTCGGAATCCGTCACCTTGGACGGCACAGGCACGGAAGATTTCTGGGCGAAAGTCAACCCCATGCCGCTGATGGATCCCAAAGGGGCCAGTACGAAACCGAAATATCCGGCCTCGCTCAAGCTCGCGTGGGACAAATCCGGTATCTACGGGTTTTTCGAGACCACCGGCGGACCGCTTGCGGACAAAAAGAACGATATCTGGACAAACGACAATTACGAAATATTCCTCTCCCCCGGCATGAAAAAAGAAGAGGAATATCAGTTCGTATTCGACGCAATCGGGAACCAGTTCCTCGGCACGAAACGCCATCTGCCGATCCCGCAGCCGTTCAACAGCCACTGGAAAGCGCCGGGCTTCAAGCTCGAATCGAAATTCGATTCCGGAAAATGGACGGCGGAATTCTTCA
>JAZUCR010000392.1:0-4841 GCA_045639225.1 Victivallales bacterium | reverse complement strand
CGTCCTGTTCGAACCCTTCATCATCCGTCATTTGAAGAGCCGCGGCTGCGCTTTCACCGTCCGCGGAGCAAAGAAAATGATCGAACGCGGCGAACCGGTGGTCTGGGATATCCTGGAAGAAGTGACGAAAGGACATCCGGTCATGCTCAACCGTGCGCCTACGCTGCACCGTCTGAGTATTCAGGCATTCGACCCGATCCTGATCGAAGGTTCGGCGATCCGTCTGCACCCGCTGGTTTGTACTGCATACAATGCCGACTTCGACGGCGACCAGATGGCCGTGCATGTGCCGCTGTCGCCTGCCGCGCAGCTGGAATGCAAACTGCTGATGCTGTCCTCGAACAATATCTTTTCACCGTCCAACGGCAAGCCGATCACGACTCCGACCCAGGATATCACGCTGGGCGTGTATTATCTGACGGTCGATCCGCGCAATAAGGAACGGATCCGTCTGTTCAAGGATGTTCACGAAGTTCTGTTCGCGCTGGATTCCGGCTATATCAAGATCCATGATGCGATCAAGCTGCCGAATCCGGATTACGGCAGACAGACCCCGCGCGGGAATGCGACCGACAAGTTCATCATCACCACTCCGGGCCGCTGCATCTTCAATCAGATCTGGGATCCGGTGCTGGGATTCTACAACAAACCGGCCAAGAAGAAAGATATCGGCAAGCTCATTTCCGAGGCGTATGAATATACCGGTCATGATGCCACGATCGAATTGCTGGATAAATTGAAAAATCTGGGATATGAATATGCGACCGTAGCCGGATTCTCCATTTCGGTGGCGGACATGCTGATCCCGAAACGCAAACCGGAACTGATTGCCGAAACCCGTGAATTCATTGCCGGGATCGACCAGAAATATGATGACGGTTTCCTGACGGTCGGCGAACGGCACAACCAGGTGGTCGACGCCTGGACCAAGACTGCCAACACGGTGGCCGATGAGCTCACCAAGGAAGTGGAAGAAGCCAGCCGCAAGGAACTCAATCCGGTTTACGCCATGCTCGATTCCGGAGCCCGCGGAAGCAAGGACCAGATCAAACAGCTGGCCGGTATGCGCGGTCTGATGACCAAACCGTCCGGCGGGATCATCGAACGTCCGATCCTCTCGAGTTTCCGTGAAGGTCTGACCGTGCTGGAATACTTCATCAGTACGCACGGCGCCCGCAAAGGTCTGGCCGATACCGCATTGAAGACCGCCGACTCCGGTTACATGACCCGGAAACTGGTCGATGTGGCCCAGGATATCACCTGCCGCTGCGAAGACTGCGGCACCCTGAAAGGCATCTATGTGGAAGCCATCATCGACGGCGACGAAGTGATGCTGCCGCTGAAAGCCCGTCTGCTGGGCCGCTACAGTGCGCAGGATATCCGCGATCCGGCCAAGACCGATGGTTCCTATATTATCCGTGCCGGCGAGGAATTCACTCCGGAACGTGCTGAGCTGGTCGAAAAACGCGGTATCACCAAGGTCCTGATCCGTTCGGTCCTGACTTGTGATGTCGAACACGGTGTCTGCGTGAAATGCTACGGCAAGAACCTGGCAACCGATAAAGATGCCGAAATCGGCGATGCGCTGGGGATCATTGCAGCCCAGTCCATCGGCGAGCCCGGAACGCAGCTGACCATGAGAACGTTCCACATCGGCGGCATTTCGTCCGGCGGCGGCAAGGAACCGGTTATCACCGCCCGTCTGCCCGGCAAGGTCCGCTACGACAACCTCCACTGCGTGACCGATCCGAAAGGCAACACGCTGGTCGTCAACAAAAACGGTTTCATCGTGATTTACGATGAAGTCAAAGCCAAGGAAATCGCGGCGCAGACGCTGGAACGGGTGAAACTGGAAGCGCAGGTCATGGGTTCGTCCTATGCGGCCGATTACGATTATTGGGAAGATGCCGTCAAAGAAGCGGAAATCGACCGGTATCAGGCTGAAGTCGGAGCCATCCTGTATAAGAAAGACGGCGATAATGTCAAACCGAAAGACAAAATTGCCACCTGGGATGCTTACCAGATGCCGATCATTGCCGAAGAATCCGGTACCGTGGTTCTCAACGATATCGTCGAAGGTGTGACCCTGAGCCGGAGCGAACGCGGCGGTATCGAAGAACTGACCGTGATGGAACACCGGGAAGACCTGGTGCCGCAGGTTGTGATCGTCGGCAAGAAAACCGATAACGATCCGGATGATCCGGATAAGAATTCTTCCAATTATCCGCTTCCCACCGGCGCGCTGCTGATGGTGAAGAACGGCGACAAGGTATATCCGGGTATGACGCTGGCGCGCGTGCCGCGTTCCCAGCAGAAGAACCGGGATATCACCGGCGGTCTTCCCCGCGTGTCCGAACTGTTCGAAGCCCGGATGCCGAAAGAAGTCGCTGAGATCGCCCGTATCGACGGCGTGGTCGAAAAAGGCAAGAGCGTCAAGGGCCGTCAGGTCATCATTGTCCGCGACCAGGACAATCCCGATGAATTCGAAGAACACAGCATCCCGACCTCCAAGCATCTGATTGTCAGCAAAGGCGATTTTGTGCGGAAAGGTCAGAAATTGACCGTTGGTTCGATCATTCCCCAGAAACTGCTGGAAATCTGCGGAACTCATGAGTTGCAGCGTTACATTGTTAACGAGATCCAGAAGGTTTACCGGGCACAGGGAGTGGAGATCAACGATAAACATATCGAGATCATCATTCGGCAGATGATGCAGAAAGTCAAGATCACGGAGCAGGGAGATACTCCCTTCCTGGTCGGTGAACAGGTTGACCGTTATGAATTCAATCATGCCAATGCGGAAGCCGAACGGCTGGGCAAGGCGAAGGCCGAAGGTGAACCGGTGCTTCAAGGTATCGCCAAAGCATCTCTTGAAACAGAAAGTTTCATTTCCGCAGCGTCGTTCCAGGATACCACGCGTATCCTGACGGATGCGGCTACACTGGGGAAAGTGGACATTCTTCGCGGTTTCAAAGAGAATGTGATTACGGGACACCTGATCCCTGCCGGAACCGGCGCGGAAAAGTTCCAGAATCTTCAGCTGAAGAAACTGGGCGTGGAAATTCCGATCGAGCCGCCGCAGAAAGCCGAACCGAATCAGGACGAGGAAAAGAAAAATCTGGACATCGATTTCGGCGATGATGATGCCGATGATGTCAAGGATATTTTCTCCGACCAGGTCGTTGATGAGGATGAAGACTTCGACGGAAAAGGCGACACGGAAGAGTTCCCGGACGACTTCGGCGACGAGAAGAAGAAAGGTGTCTTCGACGATGATGCCGATGACAGCGATTTCTATTCGTCGAAGGATTACGAGGGCGATAACGAGAACGACGAGAAATGACGAAACAGCCTGTCTCCCGGACTGGGAGACGGGCCGTTTCGATCGGAAAATTGAAAAATTTTTTAAAAAAAACTGAAACAGCAGTTGAAAAATGACGACAACGGAGTACATTATATATCCGTTTTGTCATTCATTAACTGCAACAAATGAATAGGTGAAGGAGAACATGCCGACCATTAATCAACTGGTGAAATCGGGCCGCAGCTCTAAAGTTGCGAAAAGCAAGTCCAAGGCACTCATGAAGTGCCCGCAGAGACGCGGCGTTTGCATGCAGGTCACAACCAGCACCCCGAAAAAGCCGAACTCCGCTATGCGGAAGATCGCCAGGGTCCGTCTGACGAACGGTATTGAAGTTACCGCTTACATCGGCGGCGAGGGTCACAATCTGCAGGAACACTCTGTGGTTCTGATCAAAGGCGGAAGAGTCCGTGACCTTCCTGGTGTCCGCTATCACATCATCCGCGGCGCACTGGATTCCCTGGGCGTGGAGGGCCGCAAGCAGGCCCGTTCCAAATACGGTGCCAAAACCCCGAAGGCCGGCGATGCCGGCGGCAAGAAGAAATAATTCATAGGATGCGGAAAATACCATGAGAAGACGCAGAATCACAAAAAGAGAGCTCACTCCTGACGTGAAGTACAACAGCGAGCTGGTTGCGCGCCTCATCAATACCCTGATGCGCAACGGCAAGAAAACGGTCGCTCAGAGCATCGTTTACGGTGCTTTCGACGTGATCAAATCCAAAAAGAAAGACATGGAGCCGCTGGAAGTTTTCATTCAGGCTGTGGAAAATGTCAAACCGAAACTGGAAGTCAAAAGCCGCCGTGTCGGCGGTGCGACCTATCAGGTCCCCCTCGATGTTCCCGCGGAACGTCAAGTCGCCCTGGCCATGCGCTGGATCGTGACTTATTCCCAGGCGAAAAAGGGCAAATCCATGATGCAGTCCCTCGCCTCCGAACTGCTGGATGCTTTCGACAATACCGGTTCTTCCATTAAAAAGAAAGACGACACTCACAAGATGGCGCAGGCCAACAAGGCGTTCGCCCATTACAGATGGTGATGAACGTCGGCTGATTATGTCGAAAAAGATACTATGACAGTAAGACAGGTAAATGTAGATTACAAAGAGTCACCGAATCGGAAAACTCCGATTGCCTCTACCCGCAACATTGGCATCATGGCTCACATTGACGCAGGGAAGACCACTCTTTCCGAGCGTATCCTTTATTACACCGGACGCAACCATAAACTCGGTGAAGTCCACGAGGGCAATGCCACGATGGACTGGATGGTTCAGGAACAGGAGCGCGGCATCACCATTACCTCCGCAGCCACCACCTGCTACTGGAAGCATTGCCGCATCAATTTGATCGACACTCCAGGGCACGTGGACTTTACTGCTGAAGTCGAGCGGTCGCTCCGCGTGCTGGACGGCGCTGTCGGCGTTTTCTGTGCCGTCGGCGGCGTGCAGCCTCAGACCGAGACCGTCTGGCGTCAGGC
>JAZUCR010000391.1:0-3076 GCA_045639225.1 Victivallales bacterium | reverse complement strand
AAATGCGGCAATAAACGGAATCGACACCCAGGGCATCCCGTTCCGGACCGCCTCGCTGCTGGAATATCAGTCAGATATCCAATACGATTTGGTAGCGGCGAATATCCTGTCGTCCGCATTGATCGCGGGACGCGACAAACTGCTGTCCCTGTGTCACCCTGGCACCAGGCTGATGCTGGCGGGCATTCTGGATTCGGAATATGACACGGTGAAAAACGCCTTCGAATCCTCGGGCCGCTGTCGCGAGCTCTTCAGCGCGCAGGAAAAGGAATGGCGCGGCGGCGCGTTCGAAATCACGAAATAAAATGTTTCTCGATGATAACTTTTCGTCTTTTCGGATTATCATTCGGGCATCGAATTTAATGAAATGTTCCCTGGTGATATATTTTTATCTTTCCGAACTATTGACAATGCATCGAAATTGAAGTATAATTATGTCTGTCCGCGATATTTCCATACCGCGGCTGACTGGTTATTGCAGAAAAAAGGAGAAAACGATGTTCAAGATCGGTTGTTCGGAAGCGGTTCTGGAAGTTCCGCTGTTTACTGAACTTTACGGCTACGGTCCGTTCCAGGGCCGGCGCAATCTGGGAGTGCACGATCCGCTGTATTGCCGGGCCTGTTTTTTTGACGACGGCAAAAATCGCGCCATGGTCATTTCTTCGGATATCTGCGCGAGCGATCAATTGTATGCCGAAGAAATGCGTTCGGTCATTTCGAAGACCCATCATATTGCGCCCGAATGCATTGCCTTCACGGCGACCCATACCCACAGCGGTCCTGCCGTCGGAAAAGACTGCGGGATCGGCTTCGGAGAACCCGATCCGCGAGTTCAGGAGAACTGGAAAAAACTGGTGATCGAAGTTGCGGCAAAAGCGGTACGCGACCCGGAAGAGATCGCCGAAGCGGAAGCCGGCCGTGCCCCGCTGAGCCGGAAACTGGGACAGAACCGGGTGGAAACGGAGAAAAACGCCACCGACGAAAGCATCCGCTGGATCAGATTCCTGCGGAAAGACGGTTCCTGCAAGCTGCTGCTCCACAGTCACGGGATCCACGGCATCGCGATGAACCTGCCGTTCAACAAAGTGGTATCCGCCGACTGGATGGGTGCGGCCAACCGCAAGATCAAGGAACGCAAGCTCGCTTCCATGCCGCTGTTCTTCCTCGGTCCCTGCGGCGATGTCAACACCTATACCAGCTGCCACGTTCTGCAGAATGACACTGCCGCGGACGTGATTGCCGATCAATACATGGCCGACCTCGAAAAAAGCCTGCAGGCCGGCGGTGAAAAAATCACCGATTTCACGATCCGCGGGACGTTCAGAACCTGTGAAATGCCGGTGGTGGAACAATCGGCCGAAAGTCTGCGCCGGGATGCTGAGATCTTCGAGCCGATCAGCAAGCAGCATGCTTTCCGCCTCACGGAGATGGCGGTCGCGCTGGAACACGGCGCCGATCTGAGAGTCATGAACGATTTCCAGGTGATCCGTTTCGGAAAGGATATTTCCTTCCTGTTCATCCCCGGTGAATATTTTGTGGAAGACGGCGCCGCGCTGATGTCCCGGGCTCAGGCAAAATACAGTTTCGCCGTGACGGTGGCAAATGGAAACGGCCAGTATTTCCCCTCGGAAACCGATATGAAACGTTATCCGAATATCCAAAGTGCCCTGGACTGTCCCAACAACTGCCGGTTCGGTTTTTATGAGATCTACGGCTATCCGGGACAACATCGGTTCAAGTATCAGGATCATATCGCTGAATTTGTTGCAGACAACCTTTTAACCATGGAGAAATCAATATGAACAAACTGGCAATCGACGGCGGGAAACCCGCGTTTGCAAAAGACGAACTGGCAAAACTGATTCCGCAGTGGCCGCCGGCCTACCCCGAAACCGATGAGAAACTGCTGGAAGTATATCACTCCGGCAAATGGGGACTGTGCGGCAAATATGAAAAACTGCTGATGGAGGAATTCGCGGCGTTTCAGGATACGAAATACTCCGTCTGGATGTGCAACGGCACCACCACGCTGGAATGTTCGCTGCTCGCGCTCGGAGTCGGACCCGGCGACGAAGTCATCGTCCCGGGCGTTACCTGGATCGCCACGGCCGAAGCCGCCATCTATGTCGGCGCCAAACCCGTGATCGTGGACATCGATCCCGCAACGCTGTGCATGGATCCGGCGAAATTCGAGGAAGCGATCACCCCCCGGACCAAAGCCGTCATTCCCGTGCATCTTTATTCCGCCATCGCCGATATGGATAAAATCAATGCCATCGCGAAAAAACACGGGATTCATGTAATCGAAGACTGCGCCCATGCCCACGGTGCGAAACAGCACGGCAAAGGCACCGGCTCCCTCGGCGAATACGGCAGCTTCTCGTTCCAGCTGTCCAAGCTCATGACCGGCGGCGAAGGCGGATGCCTCACCACCAGCGACGAACATCTGGCCGACCTCGCTTTCCGTCTCAGCCACATCGGCAATTCCCAGCTCCATCCGAAAGACCCGCTTCAGATCGGACTCGAATGCCATCAGTACCGCTTCACCGAATTCCAGGCCGCCATCATTTACGACCAGCTGCACCATCAGGCGGAAAACCGCGCCAAACGTCAGGCCGGGGTCAAAATCATCACCGAGATTTTGAAAGATGTTCCGGTCATTCAGCTCCAGAAATCCGCTTATGAGGACGACCTGCGCGATTATTATTTCCTCAGTTTCCTGCTGCAGAAGGAATATCTGAAGGAAGGGATCGACCGGGCATGGATCTTCAAAGCGCTCTGGGAGGAAGGCACCCCGCTGGGCTCCGGCTGGGGAAGCCCGCTCTACAAGAGTCCCGCCTGGAATATTCCCGCGGACCAGTTCATCAAACGCGATACCGAAGTCTGCGAAGATGTGATGTATCACCGTCTGCTCGCCACCCTTCACGGGATCCTGCGGGCAGAACCGGCCGTGCTGACCCGCTGGGCCGAAGGAGTCCGCAAAGTAATGCTCGCCTGCATGAAATAAACAGGGGAGTCGAATCGGGATATGAAATCGAATAATGCTTTATACAACGGCATTGTCCTGCCGGAGACC
>JAZUCR010000390.1:0-2741 GCA_045639225.1 Victivallales bacterium | reverse complement strand
ACATGGCTACGATCCGACTTGGAGCCCTGGCCGCGCGAATCATTGAAGACCTGAAAGAAAAAAGGAGAAAATTGAAATGGAACATAATGGAAAACTGATTTTGCCCGCCATCCTGTCTGCCTGCCTGCTGATTGCCGGGTGCGGCAAGGACGGCGGCAAGAAGGTGAAAATCGCCTATTTGCCGATAACGCATGCTCTGGTTTTGCCCGAATTGGCAAAGAGCAAAGCCTTGCCGGTCGAACTCGTCAAGTACGGCTCCTGGCCGGAACTTCTGGACGCGCTGAACACCGGGCGCGTCGACGCGGCCTCCGTGCTGATTGAACCTGCCATGAAGGCGAAGGAGCGGGGGATCGGACTGACTGCGCTGGCGCTGGGGCACAAGGACGGCAATGTCATCGTCGTCGCAAAATCCATCAAGAATGCAGGCGATCTGAAGGGGAAGACCATCGCCATTCCGCACCGGGCGTCCTCGCACCACATTCTGGTCCGCCTGCTGCTTGAAAAGGCGGGGATTTCCGAAAAAGAAGTCACCCTGACGGAACTGCCGCCGCCCGAGATGCCTTCCGCGCTGGCATCGGGCCGCATCGCCGGATACTGCGTGGCGGAACCGTTCGGGGCAATCGCTGTCCATACCGGCTACGGGAAAGTTCTTGCGGATTCCCACGAACTGTGGGAAAATTCCATTTGCTGCGCATTGGTCGCCAATGACCGCTTCCTCAAAGAATATCCGGAACTCTCCTCCGTTCTTCTGTCGGAATATTACGCGGCAGGGAAAAGGCTGAACACCAAAAAACATCTTCTTGAAACCGCCGCGGGTTTTCTGAATCAGAAGGAACAAGTTCTGCGGCAATCTCTGGAATGGCTTTCTTTCGGGGACCTGAAGATAACTCCGGAAGATTACGCCAAACTGTCCGATCTGATCAGGAAATACGGGATTTCGGAACATCCTCCCAAGTTTCAGGATTTCGCAGGAGAAAAGCGGTGAAGGCTTTCAGTCAGTTATGGACCATCCTCGTGTCGGTCACGCTCCTGCTTGCGCTTTGGGAGGGGATCGTCCGCTTCTCCGATATCTCTCCTGCACTGCTGCCGTCACCGTTCGTGGTCCTGAAGGCGATTGCCGAGCTGTGTCGCGACGGCACCCTGAGGCAGAATATCACGGACAGTCTCTGGCGTTTCGCAGTCGGCTACGTTTTGGCCATTTCAACAGGAACCCTCCTCGGCATTCTCGTCGGATGGTATAGGGTACTCTTCGATTATTTGAACCCGATCCTGCAATTCCTCCGCCCCATTGCACCGGTCGCCTGGATGCCGTTCATCGTCCTTTTCTGGGGGATCGGCGATCTGCCTGCCATCGTCATTATTTTCATTGCAGCGTTCTTCCCGGTCCTGCTGACCACCGCGCGCGCTGTCATCAATCTGGATCCGGTCTATCTGAAAATTGCCGCGAACTACGGAGTCAAGTCGCCCTCCGTTCTGTGGAAAATCGTCCTTCCCGCAGTTTTCCCGCAAATTGCCAACAGTTTTCACATCGCACTCGGCAGCGCATGGATCTTCCTGGTATCCGGCGAGATGGTCGGGACTCAAAGCGGACTTGGCTACATGATCGTGGACGCCCGAAACAACATGCGCGCCGATCATTTGCTTGCGGCAATGGTCCTGGTCGGGGCGATCGGCCTCATTCTCGACCTGCTCATCGCCAGGGCAGAACTGGCAATCCTGAAATTCTGGGGGCAGACCGATGTACATTGAAATAGAACATGCGAGGAAGACATTCTTGAAACAAAACGGAGAAGCATTCACCGCTCTGGACGACATTACGCTGTCGATTGACCGCGGCGAATTCGTCTGTCTTCTCGGAGCCTCGGGATGCGGGAAATCGACGCTCATGAATACCGTCGCAGGTTTCGAATCCCTTACCTCCGGTTCAATACGCATCGACGGAAAGCCGGTCCGGGGGCCCAGACAGGATTATGTCATGATTTTCCAGCAATATGGTCTGCTTCCCTGGCGGTCAGTCCGCAAAAATGTCGAACTCGGTCTTGAGTCGAAGAAAATCAGTCGTGCCGAACGTTCAAGAATTGCTGAAGAGTATCTGGAACTGGTCGGTCTTTCCGGATTTGCCGAGCAATATCCGAGAAATCTCTCTGGCGGTCAGCAGCAGCGGGTCGCCATTGCGCGAGCCCTTGCCGTCAAGCCCGAAATCCTTTTTATGGATGAGCCGTTCGGTGCTCTTGATCCCATTACACGTTGCCGTCTGCAGATGGACTTGCAGAGAATCGTTCGCAATGAAACGCATACCGTCATTTTCGTCACACATGACATAGACGAGGCCATATGCCTTGCCGACCGCATTGTGCTCATGGAGGCTGGTCCGGGACGTATCAAAAACATTTTTCACGTCAAACTGAACCGACCCAGGTATCGCAGTTCACCGGATTTTGTATCGATGCGGCAGCGCATCCTCCGGGAGTTTTTCCCAGAAAATGACAGGCAGATCGAATATCTCATCTGAGTAGGAATGCGGTACATCATGAGAGATGAGATCAGAGCGTTACGCTGGAAATGAACGGCAGGGAAGCCCTGCTTAAACTGGTATAAAAGGAAGAACTTGAAATGAATCAAAAACAAGCTGAACTGAACCGGAATCTCGCCCAGAAGCTCAAGGGTGGGGTCATCATGGACGTCACCACCCCCGAGCAGGCGAAAATCGCCGAGGACGCCGGAGCGTGCGCGGTCATGGC
>JAZUCR010000389.1:0-3712 GCA_045639225.1 Victivallales bacterium | reverse complement strand
AGCAGGCAGATTATTATGCCCGGCAGGAAAACGTCAGACTGATCCACGAGCATGACAAGCAGGCTTTGGAAACGCAAATCGGGGAACTGGACCGCAAATACAGCGCCGAAGTGGATGCCGTGAATGCCGAAATCGCCTCTTTGCAGAACCAGATCCGGACAGCGCAGGAGAACCATGCCCGCGTCGTTGCGGAACTGCAATCCCAGATCGACCGTCTGGTCAATTCGCTGGATGATGAAGTCCGGGCGATTTATCAGGAGCTTCAGGAGCAGAAACAGGCTTTGAACGACCACCAGGCGCAGACGCTGGCCAAGTTCGACCTGATCCAGTCCGAATTGAATTCCCTGCAATCCCTGCTTGAGAAGCGGGTGGATGAACTCAACCGTCTGATCCAGTACAGCACGTATTCGGAGGAAAAACTTCATTCACTCCAGCTTGAATTGGAAGGCAAGACGGCTGCAAAGGAATCGGAGATCGCCGATCTGGAACTGGAAATCCAGCGCAAACGGGAACTGGGGCAGGATGTTTCCGCCTTGCAGACGACTCTGGACCAGAAACTTGCCGAACTCCAGGATTTCCGTCAAGAACTGGCGGCGGTCAAACAGGCGATCCAGATCCGGAACAATGACAGTGAATTCCACGTTATCAAAAACCAGCTTGCGGAGGTGATCTCGAATCTGGCGCAGGTCAGCCGCAATGCGGAGCAGATGGTGGAAAATCTGCGCAACGATCTGCTTGCCACCGAGGACCGTTTGCTTGCGCTGATCGAACAGGTCCGGCAGGAATCCCAGAGCGGCGATGCCGCGATTCAGGCCCAGCTGGATGAATTCAAGGCACAGGTTCTGGCGCTGATCAAGCAGCTGCAGGAAAAGCAAATTGCCGGTGATGATGAAATCAAGCAGCTTGTGGCGGAAATGGATGTTCAGCACCGGAAACTGCTGGAAAACCTGCAAGGTGACTTCCAGGAACAGATGAAAGCGCTGAAATACCAGCAGGATGTCCAGTATGAAAATCTGCGCACCACGATCAACAACATTTCGTATCAGCAGCGGTATTCCGGAGGCAACATGGGCGGCGGCAATTACAGTCTGCCGACGATCCAGTCGCAGGAAGTCCCGGCAGACAACCGGGATCTCCGGGTAAGTCCGAATGAAATTTTACAGTTTTGACAAGAGAGGTGATTCATATGCTGAAAAAAACATTTACATCGGCGGTCCTTCCGCTGATTCTGGTCCTGTGCGGCTGTTCTTCTTCGCAAATAGCCAATACATCGGCTTCCAGTCTTATCTCCCCGGCTCTGGGAGTTGCCGGAGCTGCCGGGGGATTGTTTGCAACGGAGGGGGAATCCCAGGGGACCCAGATTGCCGTGACCAGTGCGGCCGCCGCAGGGGGGTACTTGCTGGGGCAGTTCATCGAATACGGTTTCCGGGATGAAAAGAAGAAGGAGTTTCGTGCCGGTTACGATCTCGGCCGGTCCAATTCATCGAAAGAGCTGTTTTGGCTCTACCAGAAACTCCATCAGGCGGAAGAAGGCGGGGAGACCCGGACCCGGCTGTATGAACTTCCGGTGCAGTATCCGGACAACGGGGTGAAACATATGCCGGATTCGATCCTGCTGCCGGTCGTCGAATAAGGAGGATGCCATGAAGCGATATTTCGTTATTGCTCTGTTGTTCGTGATTTCGTTCATCTGGATGCCTGCCGCATATGCGACATATGTGGTCCACGATTCGATTTCCTACATCCATGATACCGTCAAGGCGGTTCAAGACGAGCTGTATCAGCAGCTGGACCTGGATACGGCGGCGGAAGTCCTTGCGGTCGGTCAGGATACTTTGGACACCTGCCGGGACACCTTGAAAACCGCCCGCGAAACCTATGATACGGCGGTCAATATCTACAATACCGCGGTGCAGGTCAAGAATTATATCGGCGATCCGGCGCGTCTGGTCGCCTATATCAATTCCCGGTTCTGGCACGATCAGGAGATTGCGGCCGCCCTGAAAATCACCCAGGATGCGATGGAACTTGCCGACGGCAAGGTCAGCAACGCGGCCCAGATTGAGTTTCTGCTGAACGACATAGATTATTCCATGCGTCTGGCGCAGCAGCGGCAGTCCGGCCAGCTTGCCGAGACGCAGAAGGAAACGCTGTCGGCAAAGGAGATCATGAAATCCTGGGAGCAGAAGATGCTGGCCCAGCTGCGGGACTTGAACATCATAGACCAGCAGTATGATTCCCGGTCGTCTTCCCTGAACGAGATCCAGCACTCAGCCTATAAAAACTCCATCTGGCAGTCCAACACGCTCGGACAGATGTTCGCCGCCCAAACTGTGCATTCGGCCATGATCGCCCAGCAGTTTTATTCGGACAATCTGCGTCAGGATGAGATCGATTACAAAAAGGCGAAGGCGATCCATGACGCCCGCAAGATCAATGAAAGCGGTGCGTCTTCGGTGAAATCCAAAGGATCGGTCGGAAACAACTTCATCGAACAGTTTGTAAACCGGTGACGATATGACAGGCAATGTAACTTTTCAAAATATCAATCAGGTCCTGCTGAACACACTGGACCAGATGCACAATGTCTGTCTCTGCATTGCGATGCTGATTATTTTCCTGTCCGTGTTCCGGAATTTTCAGCAGTTCGGGGAATACTTTGGTCTGAGATACCTGGTCGGTGTGCTGTTGTCGGTCGTCTTCATAGCCATATTTCCTCCGATGGCGGAGTATCTGTTCAAAGGGATGCTCAAATGGGGAACCGATGCGGGCAAACGGGTGGAGGAAGCCATAAAAGTGCTGCTATCCGTGGAAATCGACGGGTCCTGGTATGAGGCGGTGACGGTGGGGCTTGCCAATCTGTTCTACCGCGGCGGCGTCTGGGTGGGCAAATGCGTCCGGGATTTGATGATCCTTGTCTTCTGCGGATTGTTCATCATCCTGAAAACGCTTTCCCCTTTGTTCATCGCCATGCTGACCGTTCCCGAAACCAAATCAGTCGGGATCAATTTCCTGACTATGACATTCGGGTTCATCATGGTCCCGCTGTGCATGGTGTTCGGCGATCTGACGATGGTTTGGGTGGTCTGCCAGCTCTGGGAGCAGACCGGAATGGCGGCGGCCGCGGCTGCAGCAGTCGGAGCCGGGGGTGCGGCGGCGGGAAGTCTGGCAATTCTGGCGGCGGCTCCTCCTACTGCGATCGTCATTGCGGCTGGAGCCGCAGGTGCGCTTTTCGCCTTCGGCTGCGTATTCATCCTGCTGTGCGTGGTGGTTTACATCGGTATTCCGTGGGCTTGCCTGTCCCTGTTCCGGGGTGGAGGCTTCGGCAATGCCATTGCCTTATCCCTGAATACTGTTTCCAACGTGATGAATCTTTCCAAAGGCGGGCAGTCTTCGGAAAAGAATCTGGGCAAATCCGTTTCCGACGCCATTACCGGCAGGCGAAAGGCGAAGTCCGGGGATGACGGAGGCGGGAAATGACGGAAGTCCAGCAAAACGATATGTATCAGATCGTCCAGAAAGACCAAAAAACTTTCGGTCGGCTGATCGTGCTGCACATTCTGTGCGTATTTTCCCTGATTGCGGGACTGTCGTTTGCCTGTTTGTATATGAAGATGCCGGACCGGGTGATCGTCATGGCCAGGGATCATTCCGTCTATCTGGGCAATTCTTCCCCGCTGGATTCGGAAAGAGTTCTGCACAATGCCGCGCT
>JAZUCR010000388.1:0-2044 GCA_045639225.1 Victivallales bacterium | reverse complement strand
GGCTCTTCCGGTCGGCCATCTCGACGGAACTGCGGCTTTGCTTGTTCCGCCAGTTGAGATCGGCGTCGGTGTAAGGCTTGGCGGGGACGATCTCGAAGATGTCGGCTCTGATCGCTCCGGCGAGGCGCTGCGCAACGCCTTTGGTGGTTCCCGTGGCGGAAAAATAAACTACAAGTGCTTTGCCGGTGTTGTTCATGGCGGTCCCTCCTGTTTGGGTATTCGATGTCGTATCGTTTTTCGCGCAGCCGCAGAACGGCAGCAGCGCGGTCAGCGTGATTGCAATGGCAGTGATGGTTTTGCTCATTATATTATTCTCCTGCGAGTTAAATTATTTCGTTGCCTTGGCATAAGCGGCGTCGTCAACGGGCTCCAGCCATTCGTTGCGTCCGCCTTCGCCGGGGACTTCCACCGCGAGATGCTGGAACCACGAATCGGGAGCCGCGCCGTGCCAGTGTTTCACTCCGGCGGGAATGTTCACCGTGTCGCCCCGCTTCATCCGAATCGCGGGCTTGCCCCATTCCTGATAGTAACCTTCGCCAGCGGTGCAGATAAGGATTTGGCCGCCACCTTTTGCCGCATGGTGGATGTGCCAGTTGTTGCGGCAACCGGGTTCGAAGGTCACGGCGAAGACGCCGACCTGTTCCGTGGAAACGGGAGCGAGGAAACTGCGCCCGATGAAGTACTTTGCATAAGCGGTGTTCGGCTTGCCGACCGGGAAGACCGACCAGTCGGCGGGCAGCTGTTCCGGTTCGGCGGGACGGCGGACTCTTGCCACGATCGCCGACGCCTGCGCATCGGTCACGCCATTGTTTTTTGCAACGGCGATGTGCGCCTTCATCTGCGGCTCGGTCTCCGGACGCGCCGCCAGTGCCGCCACGGTCAGCAGCTCGCGGGTGCGCCAGTCCACATTGTCGCGGGCGAAAATATCGCCGAAGAGATGCGCTTTCAAATATTCGTCCAGCTGCGGATGGAAATCGAACAGCGGTCCCTTGACCGGTGCGCCGCAGAGCTTCGTCTGGTTGGCGGTCCCGAAATCGATCGCTTTTCCTGCGGGCGGCGGATTGGGGGCACGTCCATCGGCGGGCTTCTTTTCGGCGGCGACCTTCATCAGCGTGGCTGCAGCGTTGAGCGCACGGGGGAAGCCGCAGTAGGCGTAAAGCTGCCCTAAATATTCTTTGGCTTCGTTCAGCGTGATCCCGACATCGAACCCGCGGTTCAGTGCGCCGGCAAGAGCCGTCTGATCGCCGCGCGCAACGGCGGCTCCGATGTCCACGACGGCACATTCTTTTTTTGTCAGAATGGAACTTTGCATTTTATCCCCTCCGAAAGTTTCCGCTGCCGCTGTCAGCATGACCGTTGCGGCAAACATCGTCTGCATTATTTTACATCGCATTATTTTTGCTCCTTCATCATCATTTCGGGGATCAGCGCGGTCTGGTCCAGCAGTTCGAGTTTCCGGACCATCGACAAGGTCCCCTGTTTGTATTTCCGGAAATGCGCCGTCTTGATATGGCGCTCGTAGGCAGCACGGTCCGCATAAATTTCCAGGATCGAAATCTTATTGGGCTGGAGTTTGTCCTGCATGGAATACATCATCAGTACGCCGGGCTCCTCCCGCATGGAGGTCTTTCCGCATTCCGCGGCGAACTTCATATATTCCTCAAGCCGGTCCGGATCGACCGTCACGATGGAGAGCCGCACGATCCGGGCATCATACATTGCTTTCATATTTACCTTCCCGTCTCCTTCTGCCGGGCAGTTGACACATCCCGCGAGTCCCGTTACTCCGAGGACGGCAAGCATGGCGGCATAAAATATTCTTTTTTTCATTTCGGGCCTCAGCAGGATTTTCCGGCTTCGTATGCTTCCCGAAAGACCGGGAGACTGCGGACTTCACCTTTTTCATACGCGCCTGTCCCGTAGAGGACGCCGCGCTCAATGGAGCCTTCCATGCAGTCGCGCATGAAGCCGCGCAAGCCTTCCAGCGTGGCGGACATCATGTTCTTGTTGGTGTCGGCCGCCGTGATAATATGCCAGAACTCCG
>JAZUCR010000387.1:0-4365 GCA_045639225.1 Victivallales bacterium | reverse complement strand
TCCGCGGAAGGTAAAATTCGCCATGGAATGAAGTTCCATCACCGGCGGCGGGAATCACTCCCGACCGCTTCCTGCGTCTTGACGGGGCTTTTGCGGCAAATGCCGGATGTGAACTGAAAAACAGATCGAACTCAAGGGCTGCTTCAAGTCGTTTTTTTTGAAAGCGCTGTTCCCGATAATGGCCGGTAAAAGAGGTTGAGGGAGCTGGGGCGGCGAGGACGCCCTTTCCGGGAAAAGTATTTCCCGTCCGCCCCAGACCCTGCCTCCCTTTCCCAAACCTCTTCAGAGCTCTTTCGGTCACTTCTCCATACGGGTACAGAGCCTTTTTGAAAAAATGGTTTTGCATTGAATGGGTAGAAGAGTTATATTACGGGATGTTGTTCAAAAAAATGCGAAGGAGATTGTCCTGATGGATGTTGCTGAAAACAAAAAAAATACCGGAGACCTGGAAGCCACCGTGGTCATGACCGGCGCGCCAAAAAAAACATCGTCCGGCAAGTCGGGCACACACAGCAGCGACATCATTGATGGAAATCCCGGGGTGATCGACTCGGACGACCTGCAAGCTGATGCCTCGGCGGAATTCCGGCGTCAACTGGAAAATACCGGGAAACGTTATAAGATTCTGAAAATGATCGCACAGGGCGGATTCGGCCGGATCTTTCTCGCCAGAGACCTGATCCTCGGCCGCGAAGTGGTCATCAAATCCCTGAAGGAAGAGCATCTCGCCCGGCCCGCGAGCGTGGAGAAATTCATCGTCGAGGCAAAACTCACCGCCCAGCTGGACCATCCGGCCATCGTTCCTCTGTTCAGTCTCGATACCGATACTGCGGACGGGCTGCATCTGGCCATGCAGCTGGTCAACGGCATCACCCTGAAAGAATATCTGAACCGCTGCCGGGAAAAGGAAGCATCGGAAAAAATCAATTCCCGGCGTTACGAACGCTCGCTGCAAGTCCGGCTGGAAAGTTTCCTCAAGGTATGCGACGCCATCGAATACTGTCACAGCCGGGGCGTCATCCATTGCGATCTGAAGCCGGAAAACATCATGCTGGGAAAAAACGGCGAAGTCTATGTCATGGACTGGGGCATCGCCTGTCCGGACGGGGCGGACCGCAGGGGAAATCTGGACGGGACGCCTGCGTACATGGCTCCGGAACTTTTTCAGGACGGGACCGCCGATCCGCAGACCGATGTGTTCGCGCTCGGCATGATCCTGAATGAGATCGTGACGCTCCGCAAGCCGGTTTCCGGTGCGGATTCCAAAGAAATCATCGACAAGATCCGGACCGGCGAATTCGAACCGTCCACTCCGGCAAATCCCAGGCTGCGGATCTCTCCGGCGCTGCGCGCGATCATCGAAAAGGCGCGGGCCGTCAATCCGGCGGAACGTTACCGCAGGGCAAAAGAACTGGCTGCGGACATCAGACATTATCTGTTCGACGAGGAAATTTCCGCATGTCCGGATTCCCCCCTTCAGAAGTTCATGCGCTTTCTGCATCATCATCGCTATGCGGCGCTGCTGCTGACCGCTGCAGTGTTCTGCATCTCCGCCGGACTGGCGCTTTACGGCACGATCCGCCACCAATGCATCGCTGCCAAAGTAACGTTGGAAATGATGCGCCGTGTGAAAGTCCAGCAGGTCACGGACAGACTTGGAACGGAGATCGACAACAAACTTCTCGGCATCCGGGAACAGCTGAAGGGGCTTTCCACCTCGCAGATCATCGAGCAGAACGTGCCGGAACAAAATCCGGACAGTGCACGGTTTTATCTGGCGGAAGATTTTGCGCCCGGTTCCGCCCACCGTCCGCCGGATCTGGTCCGCACCCCGTTTTACAAGGAGGAAATATCTTTCGGGAATGCCTCCTACCACAAGCCGAAAGCCATGCCGAGACAAAAAATGATGGAAACGGTCAAACAGCTCCGCTCCTCCCGGCGACAGGGGCTGACGCTGATCTGCGACAGCATGGACGACGGGGAAAATATCCGCGATTACACACCCGAGGGAATATTCAGCCGTTTCTGCAAAAACGGGGCTCTTCTCCGGAGGATCACGTATCTGATGAACGATGGGATCTGCCTCCGTTATCCGGGCATGTATGAAAAGGTTGCCGGTCCTGATGATTTTCAGTGCCGCTGGCTTCTGGAGCGACGGGGAAAAGGGATAAGGTCCATTCAGTGGAGTCCCCCGTATCCGGATTCATCCGACCATGCCGTGGTGGCCTGCTGGCTTCCGCTGCTGACCTCGGACGGTAAAGAAAAGGGGCTCGTCGGGTTTGAATTATGCTACCATAAATTGATCCAGCCGATCCTTCAGCAGGTCAAAGCCGAAAAATATCAGACTTCCTATTACCTGCTGGATCCGGAAGGGCATCAGATTTTCTCCTCCGATGATGAGGATTTCCGGAAGAGCAGCGATCATACCTGCCGGAGTTTCCTGAACCTGAACCGGAGCTTTCCCTATCCGGAATGGCTGACTCATTTCCGGAACGGCAATATTCCGCAGTTCATCGCCCGGCTCCGGAACGGAAAACTGGTGCGCGTATCCATCGCAAAGATCCCTCAGGCGAACTGGACGCTGATCCGGGTGATCCCGCCGGGAACGGTCGACCGGATCAACCGTGATCTCGATCAGCGCAACCGGCAGGATATCGAACAGGATATTTTCATGGAGCGGGAACTTTTCGCGTGGTAGTGAAGAGCGCAGTCCCATATCGGTCAGGACAATGGGGCGCCCTGCAAACCCGGAAGACAACCAGCAGAGTTTAAGTATGATACAGCGGAAAAATTACAGAAAAACGTTGACGGCCTGTTACCTCGGATTTGTGACCCAGGCCATATCGGCAAATTTCACCCCTTTGCTTTTTTTGACTTTCAAGCGGACTTATGGAATCAGCCTTGAAAAACTCGCCATGATTCCGCTGGTTTTTTATTTTACTCAATTGCTCGTGGATATTGTCGCGGCAAAATATGCGGATAAAATCGGATACCGGCTTTGCGTTATTGCCTCGCAGGTCTTATCATCAGCCGGCTTGCTGCTGCTGACGTTTTTGCCTGAATTGATGCCGAACGCATTTATCGGGATATTGATCGCGGTGGGCCTCTATGCGGTCGGAAGCGGATTGATCGAAGTTCTGTTGAGCCCGATCGTCGAAGCATGCCCTTTCGAAAATAAAGACGGAGTAATGAGTTTACTGCATTCCTTTTATTGCTGGGGGGCGGTCGGCGTGATCCTGGGATCGACTTTGTTCTTTGCCGTATTCGGGATAGAACATTGGAAAATGCTGACAAGTCTCTGGGCATTGATCCCGTTGTATGACGCTGTTGTTTTCATCAGCTGTCCTATTGAAAAACTTGGCGAAGACGGCAAGAGCATGGGGATCCGCCGGCTGCTGAGCGTTCCCATGTTCTGGATGATGATATTTCTGATGATCTGTGCCGGTTCATCGGAAGCAACGATGTGTCAATGGGCTTCCGCTTTTACCGAATCGGCCCTGAAAGTTACCAAGCTGGCCGGCGATTTGGCCGGACCGTGTCTTTTCGCAGCGTTTATGGGGATCGCCCGGATGCTGTACGGAAAGTTGAGCGGCAGACTCGATCTGGTAAAAACCATGCTTTTATGCAGTTTTTTTGCAACGGCATGCTACCTGTTATCCTCTCTGGCATCCTGGGCAGTGCTGGGGTTGTGCGGGTGCGCTCTTTGCGGTCTCGCTGTAGGAATCATGTGGCCGGGAACGATCAGCCTTACTTCCAGGAAGTGTCCTGCCGGAGGTACCGCGATGTTTGCTTTCCTGGCATTGGCCGGCGATCTGGGTGCGACTGCCGGCCCGGTATTGGTCGGCAAAGTGGCGGAAGCAACCGGCGAAAACCTCAAAAACGGATTGCTTGCGGCAACGATATTCCCCGTTTGCATGACTCTGGGGCTGTTTTTCCTTTATAAACGCGCCCAAAAGAATAATTAACAGCGCTCTCTTTCCGGCCGGCGGGCACGTTCATCAGTCTTCCGGACACGGATCGGGTATGCCGAGATATTTGAAATATTCGTGGCCCCAATCGCTCATCGCGTTCACGATCGGCACCAGGGTCTTGCCCCGCTCGGTAAGGCGGTATTCCGTTTTGGGCGGCACCACCGGATAAAGTTTCCGGCTGACGATCCCGTCCGCCGTCACGGCGGTGAATTTCTATCGGAAGTTGGGATATAAATTCAGAGATGGGCGCGGAGTTCCAGACGAAGAAGGGCTCGTCCGGATGGAAAAACTGAAGTGATGTACCCGTTGTCATCGCTGGCGATCGGGAGCAATCCCGGCCGCCGTTTTTGTCTTAAATGCGGCAGAATATTTCGCCGGTCATTGAGACGATATC
>JAZUCR010000386.1:0-3031 GCA_045639225.1 Victivallales bacterium | reverse complement strand
AATAAATGCTCTGGTCGTCGTCGCCGACTACGCAGAGGTTCATGGTCTCGCCGGCGATCAGCTGGACGATCCGGAACTGGGCCTGGTTGGTGTCCTGGTATTCATCGACCAGCAGGTAGCGGTAATTGTCGCGGCAGTATTGCAGGACTTCGGGCTTCTCTTCCAGCAGTTTGAGCGTGATCAGCAGCATATCGTCGAAATCCAGCGTATTCTGGATCTCGAGCATCTGCTGATAGCGTTCGTAGATCCGCGCGAACGCGGCATACTGGTAATTGTCGGAGTCCGCCGCCAGCGCATCGGCCGGCCACTCCATGGCGTTTTTCTTGCGGCTGATATACGCGACCACGGTTTTGGAATCGATCTCCTCCTTGGAGTAGCCGAGTTCCGCGGCGGCCTGACGCGCCAGACTCACCTGGTCGGCGTCGTCGGCAATGCTGAACGAAGAATTGTAATGCCCCGCCAGATGGATGAACCGGTGCAGGATACGGGCACAGAACGAGTGGAACGTACCGAGCGTGACCTTCGCGGACAGCTCGGGCGGGACCATCTGGTCGAGACGTTCCCGCATTTCGCGGGCCGCCTTGTTGGTGAAGGTCACGCCGAGGATCCAGTTCGGCGGGATCCCCTGCTCGATCATGTAAGCGATCCGGCAGGTGATCACTTTGGTCTTGCCGGTGCCGGCTCCTGCCAGCACCAGCAGAGGACCTTCGATCGTGGTTGCGGCTTCCTTCTGACGCGGATTCAGGGAGGCGATTGGTGATGCCATGAAATCCGCCTTTCCGTCACGCCTCGATCCTGGCGTCCGCCACGGCCAGCGAATAGCCCGAACCGTTCCACAGCGCACCGGCCGCGGTCACGGGTTTTTCGAAATCGGCAAAAACGCCGCCGGAAATCATATACGTGCAAAGCGCATCGGCATCCGCGACATCGAAAGACTCATCGCAGTTGCATCCGCACGGTACGTTTTTCTCGTAGGTGGAAAGATAGTAGATCTTGCCCGGTTCGAGCGCGAATTCCTTCACCAGCAGGGCGTCGTGCCGCACGATCCCGAGCATCGCCACGTTCTTTTCCGCATCGACCGCCGCCGCGATCCGGGGCGTATTCAGCGAATCCTTCTCGTAATCCATCGCCAGCAGCGGCAGCGCGAACGCATCCCGCAGATTCATCCCGGCGATGATCTTTTCGATGATCGGATCGGTCTGGGAACCGTTGGTGACCAGCGCGGTCTTGCCGCACAGACGCAGACAATTGTAGGCGATATACGGATTCTTCGCCAGGTCACCCTCGAAACCGGCACGCGGCATGATCGAAACTTTATCCCCGGTCAAACGCGCGGTCCGGTTCGGGAACGAACGGGAACTCACCCGGTAGCCAGCTGCGACACGTCCGTCACGGGTCATACCCGCCGCCACGATTCTTCCAATATACATAACGAACAGATTTCCTTTCCAAAAACTTGATCAGAATTTATATTCTTCGCCGTAACCGTAATGTTCGATCACGTAATCGACGTCCTTGTCGCCGCGTCCGCTGCAGTTGGCCAGGATCGCGCCGCCGGACATCTCTTTCGCACGCCGGATCGCATAGGCAATCGCATGGGAGCTTTCCAGCGCCGGGATGATGCCTTCGTAACGGGACAGCTTGAAGAACGCGTCGACCGCTTCCTTGTCCGAGGCGGTCACGTATTTGACGCGGCCGAGGTCGCGCCAGAACGCATGTTCCGGACCGACGCCCGGGTAATCCAGTCCGCTGGCGATCGAATACACCGGAGACGGAGAACCGTCTTTTTCCTGCAGCAGCATGCTTTCGAAGCCGTGCAGTACGCCGCGTTTTCCGTAAGTCATGGTCGCGGCATGATCGCCGACTTTCTCACCGCGTCCCAGCGGTTCCACACCGACGATCTCCACCGGATCATTCAGGAATCCGGAGAACATGCCCGCGGAATTGCTGCCGCCGCCGACGCAGGCGCAGACCACATCAGGCAGGATCCCGGTCATTTCCAGGAACTGTTCGCGGGCTTCGAGTCCCACGCACATCTGGAAATCGCGCACGATCTGCGGGAACGGATGCGGGCCGACCACGGATCCGATGCAGTAGATCGCGTCCTTATATTCTTTCAGGTAGGCGTCGAAAGCGGCATCCACAGCCTCTTTCAGGGTCTTGAGACCGAAGGAAACGGGCACCACGCGGGCGCCGAGGATCTTCATCCGCGCCACGTTCGGAGCCTGCTTGGCAATGTCCACTTCGCCCATGTAAATATCGCATTCCAGACCGAAATAAGCGGCGGCGGTGGCCAGCGCCACACCGTGCTGTCCCGCGCCGGTTTCAGCGATCAGTTTTTTCTTGCCGAGGAATTTCGCCAGCAGACCTTCGCCCATGCAGTGGTTGAGCTTGTGCGCGCCGGTATGGTTCAGGTCTTCACGTTTCAGATAGATCTGGCAGCCGGTCCCGATCTTCTGGGAAAGGCGGTCGCAATGGTAGACCGGGGTCGGACGTCCCTGAAATTCCTTCCGGATACGGCGCAGTTCGTTGATGAATTGGGCCGAATGGCAGATCGAATTGTAAGCCTTGGTGATTTCCTCGAATACAGGAACCAGCTGCGGCGGCAGATACACTCCGCCATATTCGCCGAAACGGCCGTTTTTGTCCGGATAATCTCTGAAATACGTTCTGTAATCCATACCTTCCTCCTGTTTTGGTTTTTGTGATTCGTTCAGATTGTGTAATATAATTCCGGTTTAACGCGAATGCAAGGAACGATCAGTTGTTTTTTTACAGGTATTTCGGGAACCGGCGAACCGGGGATCCCGCGGCCTTGCCGGGAATACTGAGAATACTGGGAACACTGCGTTTCACGCACTAAATGACATGACGCGGGATCTCGGGGCTCCGCTTGTGGTGCGCGGGTGACTTATAAGTCTTATAGGTCCCATAGGTCCTATGAAGTTCGCGGCCCGTTCCCCGGAATCGCCCCGGTACAAGTTTTCGGCTCCGCCGCATAAATCTTTCGATCCATCCTTGCGGCAAAGCC
>JAZUCR010000385.1:0-3984 GCA_045639225.1 Victivallales bacterium | reverse complement strand
GTTCCGCAAGCTGGGACTCCGTTCGGGGATGAAACTGATCGTGCACAGTGCTTTTTCCGCCGTCGGACAGGTCGAAGGCGGGGCGGAAGAGTTCTGCCGTCAGCTGCTGCAGACGATCGGACCGAAAGGAACCGTGCTGATGCCGGCATTCACTTTCAATCTTTACAGCGGCAAAGATGTCGGTCAGCCGTTCGATATGCGCAATTCGCCGTCCTGCTGCGGGATCCTGACCGAAGTGTTCCGGAAAATGCCGGACGTATTCCGTTCCTGCGATCCCTGCCATTCCTTCTGCGCCTGGGGAAACCGTGCGGCGGATTTCGTCCGGGATCATCACAAAGTTCCGACCGTGTCGAGATTTTCCCCGCTCGGCCGGCTGGAAGCGGAGGACGGCTGGTGTCTGACCATCGCGGCGGCGAATGCGGTGACTTTCATGCACGTGGTGGAATCGACCTTCGGCGCACCATGTCTGGGCGAGCGGACCGAGGAATATCCGGGGATCCTTTCGGATGGAAGCAAAGTCAAGCTCCGGACCTGGGGCTGGCGGGCCAAAACCTGTCCGGATTGCGCGGCGAACCAGACGGGAAAACTTTTCGAGCTGCTCCGCCGGAAAGGAGCATTGAAAGAAGTCATGCTTGGAAACGCTCATCTGTGCCTGTTCCGTCTGGCCGATTACCGGAAAGTCTATGAACAGCTGCTGGCCAAGGCGGACTGCCGCAGCCGGAAAGTCCGTCCGCGGGTCAGACCTGTCACCGTGAAAAGCGACTGGGACAAGAAGCGTGAACGGCTGAAAAAAACTTCCGCCTTCACCGGGGAACTGCCTGAATTTTCCTGAGCGGGAATGAAGACCCCACGCGCGGGCCGGACATTTTCTTTTGCGCTAAAAATCGGACTTTATCCTTGAAAGTGCCGGGAGGAGAATGTATATTGTTATGAATAACAAACCACAATTCCTATTATGAGGTGATGGAAATGGCTGAATTATCGTTTTTGGAACAACTCTCCCGGTTCAAAATCATTCCCGTTCTGGTGCTGAACGATGTCGAAAGCGGCTTGAAACGCTGTGAAATGCTCTGTAAAAACGGGCTGGGCGTGGCGGAAATCACGTTCCGGACCGAAGCCGCCGAAGCGGTGATCAAAGCGGTGTCAAAAGAATTTCCGGAAATGTGCGTCGGTGCCGGGACCGTTCTGAATGTGAAAGACCTGCACCGCGCGTTCGATGCCGGCGCGAAATTTGCGGTGGCGCCCGGATTCAATCCGACCATCGTCAAGGAAGCGTTTGCCAACGGTTTCAATTTTGCACCGGGGATCTGCACACCGTCCGAGATCGAGCAGGGCTACGAACTCGGCTGCCGCATCTTCAAATTCTTCCCGGCGGAAGCGGCGGGCGGCGTGAAAATGCTCAAGGCGATCTCCGCTCCGTACAAACACCTCGGGATCAAATTCATGCCGACGGGCGGCGTGACGCTGGAAAATGCTTCCGACTGGCTGTCGATGGATGTGGTCGCGGCGGCGGGCGGCACCTGGCTGAACAAAGCCGATGAGGAAGGGATCCGGCAGGCCGCCGAACTGGCCAAGCGTTTCTGCTGAAAACGGAGGCTGGTCATGGCATTGTTCGGCAGCAGGGAAAAACTGAAAGTCGGGGTGATCGGGGTCGGCGTGCTCGGCCGTTTTCACACGAAACTCTACAAGGAAAATCCGGATGTGGAACTGGTCGGGGTGTTCGATGTATCCTCGGCGCAGGCCGCCAAAATCGGCGCGGAATTCGGAGTAAAAACATTCGGATCCGAGGCAGAACTGGCCGCGCAGTGCGATGCGCTGACCGTGGCAGTCCCCGCGACGAACCATTACGAGACGGCGATGCCGCTGATCGAAATGGGCAAACATCTGCTGATGGAAAAACCGCTGGCCGCGACCGGCGTGCAGGCGAAGGAAATGGTCGCCGCCGCGGAAAAAAAGGGAATCGTGTTCGGTGTCGGCCATGTGGAACGCTTCAACGCGGCGATGGATTTTCTGGAAAAGAACCGTTCCAATACATTGTTTATCGAGGCGCACCGTCTGGCCAAATATCCGCCGCCGCGGCCCGGCATGCACCGGCGCGGCACCGAAGTGAGTGTGGTGCTCGATCTGATGATCCATGACCTCGATCTGGTGCTGACTATGGTCGGCAGCGAGGTGGAACGTTTCGATGCGGTCGGCATGCCGGTCCTGAGCAAGACCGAGGACATTGCCAACGTGCGGCTGAAATTCAAGAACGGAGCGGTGGCGAATGTGACCGCGAGCCGGGTCAGTTCCGAGCCCATGCGCAAATTCCGGGTCTTCCAGACCGATTCCTACATTTCGATGGATTACGCCAAGAGCACGGGCAAGATAATCCGCAAGAGTTTTCTCGGTGTAGCGTTCAAAAAGGTCAATCTGTGCGAGAAAAATGCCCTGGCGGCGGAAATCGCCGATTTCGTGGATGCGGTCCGCAAGAGCAAGGAAGGACCCGTGCTGTGTCAGCCGAAAGTCACCGGCGCCCAGGGACTGCGCGCGCTGGAACTGGCGGAAGCCATCACGTCCGAAATCGATGCCTACAACCGGAAATATGACCTTTACCGGTTCAGAAAGTGATCATGCAAAGCTGTTCGCTGCAAACTCCGGGGAAGATCAATCTGTTCCTGGAAATCAAGGGGAAAAGACCCGATTCCTGGCATGAACTGCTGACGCTTTTTTATCCGGTCGGCACTCTTTCCGACCGGGTGGAACTCTGCTTTGGCGGGGAGGGGATCCGGATCGAATGTCCGACGCCCGGAGTTCCGCTGAACGAAGACAACCTGATGGCGAAAGCGGCGAAAGCTTTTTATGCCGCCGCGGGCGAACCTTGCCCCGGACTGGAGATCAGGCTGGAGAAACATATTCCCGTGGCGGGAGGCATGGGCGGCGGCAGTTCCGATGCCGGTGCTGTGCTGAATCTGCTCCAGCAGTATTCCGGCATCACATTGAGTCCGGAAAAACTGGCCGAAGCGGCCCTGTCGGTCGGTTCGGATGTGCCGTTTTTCCTGGACCCGGTCCCTTCGGTGGGACGGGGCAGGGGAGAGATCCTGCAGAAAGCCGGTCTGCCTGAGCGGCTGCCGCTGCTGCTGATCCCGGGGGTATTCCCGATTTCGGCAGCCTGGGCATACCGCCATTGGCAGGATGTCCCGCGGACCGGCCGATATGACCTGGATGCACTGCTCCGGGCGCTGTCTTCCGGCGATTATGCCGGAGCGGGCGGACTGCTGTGCAATGACCTGCAGGGCGCTGCGGTCCGGAAGTTTCCGCTGCTGGCGCGTTTCTGCGAACTTCTGCGGGAGAGCGGCGGCGCTCCGCTGATGTCCGGCAGCGGGTCCACCATGTTCGCGCTTTATCCCGGTTTCGCCGAGCGCGACCGGGCTTTCGAAGCTTTGAAAAATGAAATCAGTCGATATGATGCAAAGTTAGTCAAATCTTAAGGGAAAGGAAATCAACCATGACAGGAAACACGCCGAAAGTAATGCTGGAAACTTCGATGGGGAACATCAAGCTGGAATTGTTCGATAAGGATACGCCGCAGACCGTGGCCAATTTTCTGGCCTATGTGGATGAAGGACATTATGACGGCACGATCTTCCATCGGGTGATCCCCGGGTTCATGATCCAGGGCGGCGGCTTCACGCCGGACATGAATCAGAAAGCCACCCATGATCCGATCCGGAACGAGGCGAAAGATGCCGGTTCCAATGCCCGCGGCACCATTGCGATGGCCCGGACCATGATCGTCGACAGCGCCACCTGCCAGTTCTTCATCAACACGGTGGACAATGATTTCCTGAACTATCAGAACAGTTCTCCGCAGGGCTTCGGCTACTGTGTTTTCGGACACGTCATCGAGGGCATGGATGTGGTGGACAAGATCGAAAAGGTCCCGACTGCCGGCCGCGGCGGACATCAGGATGTTCCGGTCGAACCGGTCATTATCCTGAAAGC